>NZ_JASAUS010000299.1:0-5009 GCF_029953005.1 Bradyrhizobium sp. Mp27
GCACGCCTCAAGCACCTTGCGATCTTTCCTCGAAAGGTGGACTTCTCTTGCTTCGGGTATCATCCCGACCTTGAATCACGACTCACGTTCCAAGAAAAGTGGGTACTAGGCTGTAAGTTAAGTGCCGCAACCGGTGAGTTTGAGCGCGATTCAGTTAGCGCAGTGCAGCGACATATCTGAAGTTAGAGTAGACCAGAAAATAGCTGATCGACTCCAAAACGACGCGACCGATCCAGAGCCGACATCGAAATAACCGTAAGATTTCCAGGAAGATCCCTCTCGCTGATCTGCACTAAACATAGAACCATCGAAGCGAGCGCTTGCATCGCAGGATCCAGGACCGATGCTGTCTGAGTGGGCTGTCGCTTCCCGTGCGACTTCGCAAACTGGTGTCTTCGTGCGAGCCAGCTGCTGTAGAAGGTCGCAGGATCGGCCTCGTTAAGCGGCGCGCGCTTGCGATAACGCTCGACAAAGTCGGGATTGGCCGCGCCCATCTCAAGTCGTCTTCCAGCGTCGAGTGTGCGTCCAGATTGCAAGAAGAGCGGGAGGTTCGACCTGCGCGCTCGGATATCGTGCGCCAGATTCTCGTCGCCCGTATGCATCAGGTGACGATAAGTCAGCTTGAGCTTGTCGACTCTCGGTGACGAGATGGCGATAGAGATCTCCGGCCTCGTTCCCTTCGACCAGCCCGCCAACGGAGCCGACGGCGAAATGCGAAATCCTGTCCGCTGCGCGCCGATTTCGCTCGCGACAGCCGTGGCCACCTCGAGGCCAAAGCGAACCCGGTTCTCGATCGCTGCCCATCTGGACGACAAGACCTGATCGCGCTGCCGCCTTGGTGCCCCTCTTGGGCGTCCATCGCGATTGAGGAGAGTCACATGGGCGAGTTGACGCTCCACGTATGCGCCTTGATGCGCAGGGCGGCGCCCTCCTTCTCGGCGACGAGCAGGAAGTTGCCGCTGATGTCCATCGTCTCCTTCGCGTCGGGTACGTTGATATTGCCGGTCCAGGTGCCCTGCTCCCAAACCACGTCTCCCTCGGTCGAGCAGCTTCCTCCGTCGTGAATCTCGAGGTGGTTCCAGATCTTCATCGCGCCCTCGGCCCACATCTCGATGCCCGCGCGTCCGGTCACGCTCGGTTGTCCGGCGGGAATGAGAACGGCATCTTCGGAAAACAAGGCCGCCCAGCGACGGGGGTCATGGCCGTTGACGGTTTCGACAAACTTGGCGTTCAAGTCGGTAAATGCTTCGGAAAAACCCATAGTCGCCTCCAGTGTTGAGACTTGCGGGTAATCAGGCGCGCGCGGCGATCGCCTCCGGAGGCGCGGTTTCGAGGAGCGCCGCCTTGTCGAAGGCGGCTAGGATCCGGTCGAAGCGGCCGGCGATGACGTCGCGCAGTTCCGGATGCGTCAGGATGTAGAGGTCGTTGTCCACGATCCCGGCCAGCACGCGCTCGGCCACGAACGCCGGATCAATTCCGGCGGCGACAAGGGTAGCCATCTGAGGGTTAGCGGGCTCGTCGGACGGTCCGCCGAAACGCGATGGCCGGTTGCGGACACTAGTGGCGATGCGGGTTCGCACGAACGCCGTACACAGCACGCTGACCCCGATCTTGGTGCCGGCCAGCTCGGCTGCGAGGGTCTCTGTCACGGAGATCACGCCGGCTTTGGTCGCATTGTGCGGGCCCGTCCCGGGTTGAGCAATCAGGCCAGCCAAGGACGCGGTGTTCACGATGTGGCCGCCTTCGCCATGCGCCTTGATGTGTGGCAGGAACGCCTGGATGCCATGGACGGAGCCCATGAGGTTGACGGCCGTGAGCCAGTTCCAGTCCGTCTCGACGATCGCCTCGAGGGGGCCGCCGATGCCGGCGCCGGCGTTGTTGCAGACGATGTGCACGTTGCCGAAGGCGGCGAACGCCTCGTCCGCCGCGTTCATCACGGAGACGGGGTCGGAGACGTCGCAGGCGACGGCCCGTGCATACGCTCCGCAGTCCGTCAGTTCCCGCAGGGCCGCCTCGAGCGGGTCCTCCTCAATGTCGGCGAGCATCACCTTCGCGCCCTTCGAGGCTAGGGCGCGGGCCAAGGCGAGGCCGATGCCGCTGGCGGCGCCGGTGACGAAGGCCGTCTTTCCGTCGAAGCTTTCGATCATTTCCCTTCTCCTCTCTGTGCTTGCTTTCTCCATCTGGTTCATCGGATTCAGGTGGACCACCACCATCCGCCGACCATGATGCGGTTCCTGAGCTCCACGGTTCGCGGGGCGCGCGGCGGGAGCGTCGCGACGAGTGCGAGCGCGCGTTTGAGGTGCGCCGCCGCCTCGACGTTGTTACTGGCCGCGGTGGCACGGCCGGAGGCCGCGATGTAGAGCTCGGCCGCCTTCTCGGTCTGGCCCGCTTCGGCGCAGTGACGGGCCAGCGTCTCCGGCTGGCGCTTCGGGACCTCCGGGAAGTCAGTTTCAAGCACCGCCGCGATGCGCCCATGCAACCGCTGGCGCCTGTCGCGCAGGATCGTGCCGTAGGCGGCGTCCTGCACCAGCGCGTGCTTGAAAGTGTATTCGGCGTCGGGCGGCGCGCCGCGCCGGAAGATCAGTTCGGCGCTTTCGAGTCGCTCCAGCGAGCGCTCCAGCACCGCCGGCGGCAGTTCCGCGACGGCGGCGACCAGCTCGTAGGAGAATTGCCGGCCGAGCGCTGCGCCCAGTTGGGCAAGATCGCGCGTCTCCGGCATCCGATCGAGACGGGCGAGCAGAGAGGCGAGCAGCGTCTCCGGAATCGCCGTCCGCCCAATCAGGGCGGTCGCGATATAGGCGTTGCCGGCCTTCCTGACCAGGCCGCTCTCAAGAACGGTCTTGGTCAGTTCCTCGACGAACAGCGGAACGCCGTCGGTGCGGTCTAGGATCTGGCCGGCAATCTCTCCCGGCAGCACCCGCCCGCCCGTGAGATGGGATATGATGGCCACGCACTGGTCGGGCGCCAGCCTGCCGAGGCCGAGCAGATCCACGTGAGCGCGGTCGCGCCATGCCGGACCGAATTCCGGGCGGAACGTGACGACGAGGAGGACCCGCAGGGCCGCGAGCCGGTCGACGAGGATGTCGAGCAGCGCGCGCGTGGTCGGATCGCTCCAGTGTGCGTCCTCGAATATCATGAGCACGGGCCGCCGCGCGGCAAGTCCCTCGACCAGCGTCAGCGGCGCTTCGAGCGTCTTCGCCTTACGCGCCCCCGGCGTCAGGTCGAGCGGCGGATAACGGTCGCCGATGGGGATGCCCAAGAGATCGGCCAAGAGCGGAGCGGTCTCGGCGATCCGGTCGGTCGCCTCCGCGATGACGTCTTCCAGCTTGGCGAGGCGTTCGCCGTCGGTGTCGGTCCGGCGGATGCCGGCCGCATGGTTCAACTGCGCGATCAGCGGGTGGAGCGCGCTGTCCTGATGATGCGGGGAGCAGAAGTAGCGCAGTCGCGCATGCGGCTCCTGGGCGGAGCGTTCAAGCAGGACCTGCGTCATGCGCGACTTGCCGACGCCGGCCTCTCCCGACAGCAGCACGACGCGGCCCTCTCCCGCCTTCGCCTGCTCCCAACGGCTCAGGAGCAGCGAGGTCTCGTCGTCGCGGCCGACGAGCGGCGTGCTGGCAGCACGCAGCGCCTCGAAACGGCTTTCGGCCGCGTCGCCGCCCAGCACTTGCCAGGCCCGCATGTCGCGGTCGAATCCCTTGAGCGCGACCGTGCCGAGATCGCGGTATTCGAATAGCCCGCCGGTCAGGTCGCGGGTGCCGGACGCGATGACCACGGCGCCGGGCTCGGCCAGCGCCTGCAGCCTGGCGGCGAGGTTCGGAGTCTCGCCGACGACCGCCTGCTCTTGCGCCGCGCCGGTGCCGAGCAGGTCGCCGACCACCACAAGACCGGTGGCGATCCCGACCCGGACCTCAAGCGGCGCTTCGGCGGGGGTCTCAAGACTCGGCACGGCTTCGACAAGGGCGAGGCCGGCGCGGACCGCGCGCTCGGCGTCGTGCTCGCTCGCCTGCGGATAACCGAAATAGGCCAGTACTCCGTCGCCCATGTATTTGGCGATGAAGCCACCCTCGCGTTCGATGGTCTCCGCGCAGCACTGGTGATAGGCGGCGACGACGGCGCGCAGGTCCTCGACGTCCAGCCTGGTCGACAGCGCGGTCGATCCGACCAGGTCGCAGAACATGATGGACAGATGACGGCGCTGGGCGTCGTCGCGCGCCGCCGGTGCGGTCGCCATCGGACGGGCGCCCGACGCGGCCGGCAGTTCGGCAATGGTCGCCAGCAACTTGCGCCGGTGACCGAGCGAGACGCCCAGCTCCTTCAGGTCGCGATCGGTGAGATGGCCGAGCACCGAGACGTCGATGTCGTTTTCGGCGAACCGCGTCGCGTATTCGGGCATCCCGACGGACGTCAGCCATTCGGCAATCGAAGTTGGTTGGGACATCTCGACCCCGCCCAAACGTGCCGGGTTAGCGCGCCACTTTAGCAAAACCGTCAAAAATAGCCACTTGTCCGCCGGATGGTGCGCCCTCCAACTGCCGATCATGGCGTCGTTTTTCTAGCGCGCTTTTCGCCGCGATTGGCCCCTTAGCGGAGGCCGCGTCGTCCTTGTAAGCTTCTGATTGGCAATCTGTTTCTATTGCGCGGCGGGTGTCGGCCAGGAAGCTGCTATCGTGTTGACGGAAAACGGGGGCTCCGCGGGATGATCCCGGCGGTGTTTCCCTCGAACTCGGCCGCCTGACTTTTGTCGGCGGCGCAGGCTTCGACGCGCACGCACAATAGTTCCCGGTGCGCAAGTTTTTGACCGCCAAAAATCAGCGAAGGCCCGGCATCGCTGCCGAGTCTCCGTACTGTTGGGCTTTGAGTGTCGGACTTAGAAGTCCATACCCCCCATACCACCCATCCTGTCAATCGGCGTTTGACTGGGACCCCCTATCGGCCTCCAAAAGGGACCCCTTTGATCGGCGTGCTCTGCTGGTAGCGCTCGGGTCGTCGGAGCTGGTCGGGGTTGCGGA
>NZ_JASAUS010000300.1:0-5008 GCF_029953005.1 Bradyrhizobium sp. Mp27
GCCGGTGCTGCTGCAGAAAATCAAGCGCGCGATGTGGTCGGACATCGCCGACCTGCGTCTGGCAGCCCGACCAACCTTATGGGGTGTTGAAGAAGCGCGCGGCCTCTTAAAGGCCGCATTCTCTGTGGTAGGGCAGTATCTGAAAGCGCGTATGGCCGCGCAACCTGAGGCGAGAGGAGGATTCCGATGTTCGAGGCTAAAGACTATCGCGTGTGCTGCCATCACTTTGTCACCCGACCGACCGCGCCGTCTACCCGGCGCAAGAGCCCTTACTAACCTACTCTGAGGCCCTCCGGCAGGTGCAGACCGAGCAGGCCAAGGGCTACATGGTGGCCTGGGTCATCGATCGCACCGGAGCAGGCGCCACCAATGAGATTGGTGGTTCGAACGCATCGGTTCGACGTTGATCGTAAGCGCAGCTCTGGCCCTTGGATTGGCGCTTGACGTCTGTTTTGATTGCGGTGTGAGCCGGCACGGCTTCCACTTTTCCGACAACGTTGACGCTGGCCTCAAGCGCCTGCCTGTCGTCGAACCATTTTTTAGAGCTTGATCACATGATCGCAGCCGCGCCGAAGATCGAAGAGGCTGCAATGCCGTTTCCACGCCGAGTCACAAGCAGAAGAAACTCAACCAGGACTCGCGCTGGTCAGCGTCATCAGAAACTGTGCACGCTCGACAGGACGATCGAGCCAGTGCGTCGAGGTCTATTCCTGCATAGGAGGACGCGGCGAGGCGGCGGGAAAGTTGGAAGGTTGGGATCCAGCAAGGTCCCGATTCGCGCGCTGTACCTCGGCGGTCCCAAACACGAGGACGCAGAGAGGTCTGTTTTGGGCGCGGGATTTTGGCTGGGACACGAGCCCGTCAGAGCGTTGCCGCCGCCGCTCTGAAATGGTCGGGAAACCTTCCGATCGTGCGAGACTCTTATCTAACCTCACTTGTGATCCGCTCCCCTCGAGACTTTTGGAAGATATCCCAACTGCCGTTCCAGAGCAGCTAAGGTTCGACGGGCCGAATCCAATCTCGCAGTCGCCTCGACCAGGTCGGCCCATGTTTTATCCGACCGTGCAACCGCCGTGGAGCCGGTCTCAAACAGGTTGTTGTTGAGATGCGGGGCCGCTTCGCCTCGCAGGGCACGCTCCAAATCGAGCAGGGTGCTCGTCAGCGCTCGATGCGCGCACGCGTCCTCTCGTTCCAGGTTTTCCGCCACGTCGAGCGCCGCACGATAGTGTCGTATAGTTTCCATTCATTCGCGGAGCCCCCCGAGCCACAGCTGTAGCAGCGGCATTGGAGGCGGGCAATTGTGCATCATTCTCCTTGAGCTTCAGCGCCAACTCCACCAGACGGCGGAATCGCCAGTTTGCGGCCATCTCGAGGCACCCAGGCAGACTTGACTTACAATGCAGATGCATTACATTGGGATGTCGTGACGACGCAAGGAGCCGCTATGGCCAAGACCGCCGAAATCCTCGAGATCCCCGCGACCATCACAGACCGCGGCCAGACGACCGTGCCCGCCGCCATCCGCAAAATGCTGGCCCTGGGAAAGCGCGACCAGGTCGTGTTTCGGGGGCTCGCTGACGGCACCGTTGTGATCGCGAAGAAGCAGTTGAGCGCCGACCACGGCGATCCGGTGATCGGCACGTTCCTCGCGTTCCTGGCCCGCGACATGGGGAGCGAGCCAGCCCGGATCCGGCCGGTGCCGAAGTCGCTGGTCGCGCGCGGCAAGGGCTTGGTCAAGGGTGTTAAGGTCGATCTCGACGCGGCGCTGCCGGAAGACGATACGTGAGCGACGACACCTTCGGGGTTAACGGTTGGACGGTCTACGCCCATCCGCTATTTCTCGACCAGTTCGAGACTATGATCGCGGCGGTCGAGAAGGCGCGCAAGAAGGATCCGAAGGGATACAAGAAGAAGCGCGCCGCGAAGCTCCTGTCGGCTGTCTTGAAGGTGGCGTTCGACGACATTCCGAGTGACCCAACGCGTGACGTCTATCGGCAGGGCGGCACTCTCGGCGACGAGTACAAGCACTGGTTCCGCGCGAAATTGCTGCAGCAGTTCCGCCTGTTCTTCCGCTATCAGCAATCGGCGGACGCCAAGATCATCGTTCTCGCCTGGGTGAACGACGACTCGACGCTGCGCGCCTACGAGAGCGCGAACGACGCCTACGCCGTGTTCAGGAAGATGCTGGACCGCGGAAACCCGCCGGACTCGTGGAACGAACTCGTAGCGGCGGCCTCGACTGGCGAATCCAAGACGCGTCTATCGCGCTCGACGCGCGGGAGATGACCCCAGCTGGCCTCGTTCGGCCGCGACCGCCCGCTGATCCGGCCCGCGCCGCCGGCACCGGTCTGCAGCGAGAGACACGATTCGGCCAGGAAGAGTCCGTGAAATGCCCACCATCCAGCTGTCGGCTACGCCCAAAGGCAGCGGCGAATGCGCCGACTGTCCGGCGACATCATCATCAGCATTCCACCTGTTAAGCCGTGTAGACGGAGGCGACATTTCAGCCCTCAGATGCGGGTGAACCGGTTCGTGTTCCTCAACCTTCCAATACTTCAGCCTCGATCCCCTTTACCTGCGGGCATCAATGCACCTCCGACCTGCCCGCGGGTTCCCGTCACCAGTATCCGCCCGTACAATGGAAGGTTTTGGATGTCGGCAAGCAGCGGCGCGGCCGCGTCCTTGGCCGAGAGCGACGGCTTTTTGATACCCCAGTTTATACCGATCACCGGGTCGTCCCAGCGGATCGAAACCTCGTTCTCCGGATTATAGAAATCATCGCATTTGTAGAAAAAGTCCGCGGTCTCTGAGAGCACACAACGAAACCGTGCGCGAATCCGCGCGGAACCCATAGTTGCCGCCGGTTATGCTCGCTTAATTCGACGGCAACGTAGCGTCCGAAATTCGGGCTCCGGACGCGGACGTCGAGCACCTTGCCCCTCATTGATGGATGTCCAGACAATCGGACTCGCGGCGCACTAAGCGGAGTTGAGTGAACGCTAGTGAGGCTCGCGACAATTAACTACAGTCGCCTTAAGATCGTGGAGCATGCCCGTGATCCCGTCGATGAGCTCGTCGATTTGATCCTTGTTGACGATCAGAGGTGGGCATATCGACAATGCATCGTCTACATTCCGCACGATGATCCCTCGCTCGTGCAGCAACCGGCTCGCAATGCTGCCAACATCGCCCGGAGTAGTAGCGGCGACTTTCCGTTTCTTGTCCAGCACCAGCTCGATTGCCGCAATAAGGCCAACGCCACGGACCTCCCCAACGAGTGGATGGTCAACGAGCGTGCGCAGCCGTTCCTGCATGTAGGCCCCGATGCGGCCAACGTTCGCAATCAGACCCCGCTCCTCGATGAGTTTGAGGTTTTCGAGCGCTACGGCGGCTCCGACCGGGTGACCACCGCCCGTGAAGCCATGAGCCAGCAGTCCAACCTTATTGCTCTCGTCCGCGATTGGTTCGAACATGTAGTCATTCATTATGATCGCAGATAACGGAAAATAACTGGACGTGAGCTGCTTCGACACCACGATTACATCGGGCGCGATGTTGTAGGTTTCGCAACCGAACATTTTTCCGGTCCGGCCAAAGCCGCAAATCACCTCATCAGCGACCAAAAGGATGCTATGCTTTTTTAGCACCCTTTGAATTTTGTCCCAGTAAGTCGGCGGCGGAACGATGACGCCGCCCGCGCCCATGACAGGCTCACCGAAGAATGCTGCAATGGTATCGGCACCTTCGCGCTGAATCAGCGACTCGAGCTCCTCGGCCCGACGCGTTGCAAAGGTCTCCTCCGATTCGCCCGCACGGCTGTCTTTGTAGAAATGGGGGGAGCCCGTGTGCATAATGTTGGGGAGCGGCAGATCGAAAGAGCGGTGGTTGTCTGGAAATCCGGTCAGGCTTGCCGCACCGATCGTGACGCCGTGATAGCCGCGCAACCGGCTGATGACCTTCTTGCGCTGAGGCTGGCCCACTGCATTCGATCGATAGGCGATCAGCTTCAACACCGTATCGTTCGCTTCCGAGCCGGAATTTGTGAAGAACACCTTACTCATTGGCACCGGAGACATCTTCACCAGCTTCTCGGCAAGCGCGATGGAAGGCCCATTCGATCGTGATGCGAAGGTATGATAGAATGGCAGGATTTGCATCTGGCGATGCGCGGCTTCGATAAGCCGCTTTTCGCTGAAGCCAAGACCCGCACTCCAGAGACCGGCCATCGCATCGAGGTAGCGTTTTCCTGCCGTGTCGAAGACGTAGGGGCCCTCGCCGCGTTCAATTATGAGCGGCCCGGCCCGTTGGTGCGACCGCGCGTTGGTATAGGCGTGAAGCTGATAGGCCACATCTCGGGCCTGTTGAGAACTGGGCAGCATGGTCGGCGTCACATCATCGGTTCAGAATTGGATAGGGACCGGAGCATCATGTGGGGAAGCGCCGGTCCGTTTACGGCTTCTCTGGGCCTTGCGATAGTCGTCGTTGACGATCGCTTTAAAGGGATTCGCTTTTGCCTATGCCTGATTCGAGCCCACCACGTTCAGGCCGTCCGCTCCGCTGAAGGCCAGCGTGTCATGTGTGTTTAGCACGTTATCCCAGCTGCTGCCGCGCGTCGTCACGGACTGGTTGGGCTCCGAGCCAACACGCGTGATGAGTAACACTGTAAGCAACAACCCGCTCTGATTGACCAGTTTCTTGTGGGCCATCAGTGATCTCCTTGATCTGGTCGGTGTCCCGGCTTTGCGCGGTGATCTGCGACCGAGTTTCCCCCAGAATACCTTAACTCGTTGAGTTGGTCGCCTGCCAAAGCTTGTAGGCTCACTCCCAACCGGCACCGTCAAGTTAACGAATAGGGGCGGCCGATGGGGTAGACGACCGGCATGCCGACCGCCCGGGCCCCTCTTTATCGCCGCCATCGCTTCCCACCGGAAGTGATCAGCTATGCCGTTTGGTTGTATTTCCGGTTTCCCTTAAGCTTGCGCATGGTCGAGGAAATGCTGGCGGCGCG
>NZ_JASAUS010000301.1:0-4964 GCF_029953005.1 Bradyrhizobium sp. Mp27
CGCAACCCCGACCAGCTCCGACGACCCGAGCGCTACCAGCAGAGCACGCCGATCAAAGGGGGCCCTTTTGGAGGCCGATAGGGGGTCCCAGTCAAACGCCGATTGACACCTTGCCGGCTTGAAGCTCTCGGTCGGCTCGAAGGTCTCGACCCTGAACACGATGGCTCGGTTGACGGCAACACTGTCTTCGGTGAACAGGTGCAGTTCGTGCTCGGCCGCAAACTCTTGCGGCGTCTGCTCGGTGAGCACGATATCCCGATTGAGCATGACGATCCCGCCCTTGTAGTCCTTCTCAGGCTTGAACTCGGGACTGACTGACGGATCGAACGGCTCGACGAACGCAACCTGTTCGACGGGGACCAGCTTCTTTCCGATGGTGATGACTTTCATGGGTATCTCCTCTCTGATGGTTGATCGGAGATAGAGGCTAGCGAGATCGGACCTTCATTAAGACCGGAAGGATTGGGAATCGCAGCGGAAAGGTTTGGAATGATCCGCAATGAACCGTTGGATAGGTCGCTTTGACCCAAGAGCAACGACGAACATCGGTTTCGTCCAATTACAGAAGGATGCCAAGCGCTAATGGCGCTTCGGCAGTTTCAAAACCGTTTCGCCAAGCTGCAAGAGATCTTCTCCGTGCAGCATGCGGCTCATCGCGTCTTTGAGGAATTCGTCAAAATCACTGTTGTTGATTGACGACTGACTGGCCGCGATGATGATATTGTAGGGCGTCACATACCGCACGCGAAGCTGCGTTCGGCCACGCACATCTTCAAGCTCCCCTCAATCTCTGCTGCACCATCATCATATTGGGAGCGGGTGATGACGTGCTTGCCATCGACCAAGCCGTATTCTTCCCAGTAGTATCCGAAGTGTCCTTCGCCACTCGATTCTTCGGCAATGCGGTCGGCCGTCTGTGAATAGATGCCGATCGGCTCCATCGGATCGAGCTCGACGTACACGAAATCGCAGTAATAGGGGCCCGGCTTCACGGCGGCGATCCGTCGGATCAAAAGCTCGCTTTCGTCCATCTGGTAGAGCCTGTCGCGAACATGCTCGAACGAACGTATGGGCAGATTGCTCGGTCCGCGAAACCACCAGACGGGCTGAGCGTCAGAATACTCGAGCGGCGGCTCCAGCAGCCTGAGAAGACGTGTTCTGACCAGTTCTGGTTCATCGAACCATTGTACGCCTCGCACGCCGGGGAAGGCTTGCGCAAAGCGCTCGGAGAACCATACGGTGCTATGCTTTCCTCGCAGCGAGGGAGGCTGTTCATCCGGCTTACTGAAGCGTGCACGCGCCGCATCGTAGATGATTTCCGCGAAGAGAAGTTGATCGCCGGCCACAAGAGGACCTACTGTGCCTCGGGCTCCCCGACGCACGGACAGCCAGTGATGCAGGTCGCGATACGCGGAGGCAGCTCCTCGCTGGCGATACAGCTCGTGGGTTAAGAAGTCCAAGCCTTCTTGAGTGTCGTATTCCGCGCCTGGGTCTGCATTGCGATCATCCGAGTGCGCGGCCATGGCCGCATGGCGCATGATATTTTCGGCGCGGGGTCGTCGCCGGCGTAAGGTGGGATTCCGCCCTCCCCCTTGGCATTGACGGCCAAGAAGGCGTTACGCTTCTTCTGAGCAAGCCGTAACCCTTCGATCGCGAGGCGATCCTTGATTTCAAGCGTGCCCGCCCCTGGCAGGCCTTTCGACTCCTTGCCATCCAGAAGGCTCCGATAGGCATTTTCCTTGAAGAAGCCTCGCGCGCCGTCCTTGTGAATGTCTCCCTTGACCTCGCTAGGCGTCGGCACGACGATGCTGCAAAGCGGCTTGGCCGGATCTGCCTCGGTCAAGATGGTGGCCAGCTCGGCTTCGAGACGGATCTTGTGCTCAAGCAGCTTTTCGAGCCAGCCGCGCCGCGCGAGCGCATCCATCGGATTGTTGGGGAACAACACGACGAGATCAACATCGCTGCCCGCGCCAAACTGCGCCCCGCCTTTGTAGACGAGGCTCCCAAATAAAAACACTCCGGCAGAACCTGTCTCTTCGACGACGCTCTCGCTCCAGGCGACAAGGCGCTTCTTAAGGTCCGCAACAAGAATTGTGTTTGTCATGACGTATGGGGCACGAGTTATGAAGCCGATGGAATGAGAACGCGCAGCATTAGCGCTAGGCAGCAGGAGCGTCAAATACCCCTAGCAGAAGCAATTGCGGTTTCACACGAGGCCCCGTGCGGCCGATCCATTTCGGACACGCGATTTGGTCTGGCATTGCTTTGAACGAATCTCTGGGGTGACGCCTGGCTCGATGCGACGAACGACCAGAAGGATTCGGAATCGGCAGGACTGAGTGCGAATGATTGGTCATCGCTCACTCCATCGTCCAGACCATCTGCGGCTACCATCGTGTGCGCGTGCCACACCACCGGCGCTCGATAGACGCGCATGCAAGCGCATGCCGACGACGTGCTTAGGGTCGAAAAATCCGGAAGGTTTCGCAGTTACAGCATTTTGAAATTGACTCGCGGGCTACCAAAAAAAGACAATGGGTCATTATTTCGGTGCTGTTTGCCAGCAATCAGCATCGAAAAAACGGGACGAAACCAAATAATGGTAACGGCCTTTGAAGTCGAAGAAGAGCCTGCCCCGCGAAGAACACCACACCAACCGAAGAGGAGAAGCGATGACAGCGCATTCAGTACCGCAGACAGAGCCACAGAGCCCAGCCAGCGACATACTCGAAGGTGCTGAAGCTATCGCGGAATTCCTGTTTGGCGGGAACGAAGATGATCGGGACCGCAACAAGCGAAAGATCTACTATCTCGCCGAGAACTCGAGGCTTCCGCTCTTTCGCGCGGGCACCATGTTGTGCGCGCGCAAATCGGTGCTTCTCGCATTTATCTCCCGGCAGGAAGAGCGCGGGTTGCTTGTCGGCTGACCTGTCGCTCATTAGTTCCCGTCCACGATCCCGTCGAGCATGGGACGTATGTGCGCACTTGGCAGGACAGCGAAGCGGTCGTCACGCGCGTTCGTCACAATTCCCTCGAACCTGAGGTGACGATCCTTCAACTGGTCGTGAACGATCGAGAAGACGGGGGAGCCGCTGAGGCCGTCAGGATTTATGCTGAGCCGCGTCGATTGCTCGTGCTTCACAAATATCAACCGGTTTTCTGTGTCCATGGGTGCGCTGTCCGACCTCTGAAGGTCCTGCCGTATCCAGCGCATGGTGAATTCTGAAAGCTGCGTCTCATCCTGAAGGTCGAGCTCGATCCTGTGGGACTCGGTCGGATATCCAATCACGAACGAATAATCGGCCACGACCTCATTCGCGTCCGACCAATGGACGTTGGTGATATCCAGGTGGGCCGACCTATGGCCATCGGGCACCTTGGCGTAATCGAAGAAGACCAGATCGCTGAGCGAGCGATACTCCTCTTCCTCGATGCGCGGCAAGTGCAAGGACGAGGGTGCGACCGCGAGCCGCTTGCCGTCGCGCTCGATCACAACGCGGAAGGAAGCAGCGGAAGGCGCTCCACGGCTTGGGTTGACTTGATGGGCAGTTGTGAGCGGCAAAATCCCAGCCGCGGTACCTTGCCATGAGTGCCGTACCAAAGACCTGAAGCTCGAAGACCGCATCTCCCGTGGAGAACAGGGCGGGTCGGGTGGTCCAGGATGGAGTCTTCATGCTCGTTTATGCTGCCTTGTCTTCCTTTTCGGCGCCGCACATGACGATCAGGACCGCGTCATCCGGCAAGGATCGCTGGTAATGAAAACCGCAAGTTCTTGGCGAGGGCCGAGCTGGAAAGCCGAGGCCCAAGGCTCACACGGAAGCAGGGACTTGTATCACCAATATCAATATGGCAAGGCGCCGATTGTCCGAACTGCGTTATCGTAGCCAGACGAATCAGATCGAATTTCAGGACAGCATGGATAAAGGACCACGGATAGGCGACGCTGTTTTGGGCGGGCGTTATTCGTTGCTCGCTCAGGTAAAGGCGTCGATCGGTGGCGGCACTGTGTTCCTTGGAGCAGCAGGGCGATGCCGCTATTGCGGCGAAACAGATCCCGCCCGTTTCCGAATGGTGGCCCACACCTTCCCCGAAGCTCTCGGCAACAAGTGGGTTATCTCTCGGGATGAATGCGATGGCTGCAATAAGATATTCTCGAAGTATGACGACGCTATCGCGAAAGCTGACAGCCCATGCCTGACGCTGGGTGGCGTGAAAGGAAAGTCCAACAAGGTCCGGCAAACAGGACGCTCGGGAGGCGATTCCGTGATATCGCGACGCGGCGGAGCCGATGGACAGGGAACAAATGTATTCTCCAACAATGCGGATCCTGCTCAGCACGTTTCCGTAACTGCAGAAGGCGTGTTCCGCATGACCGTGCCGGTCGCGGGGGTGCCCTTTCGACCACGTCAGGCTTACAAGGCCCTCGCAAAGATGGGTCTCGCGCTGCTGCCCGACGATGAGCTAAATCACTACGCCAAGCTTCGTGCCTGGCTCCTCGATGCGGACGACAATGTCGATTTTCCCAATCTTGGCGTCGGCCTGTCATTCGCTTCCGTCGGCAACGCACCGCCGCTTGTCGTCGGAGCGCTGCTCCGTCGGACAAATCCGACCGACGTCGTTCCGCACATACTTTTCATTTTCAGCGCTGGCTCTATCTGTCTGCAAATAGACCTCATGTCCGACCATCTGGAGGACCACCTGCCGCCCGTTCCCGTCGGCTCGATCAGCGTGGAATGGTCTAACGTCATATATGATCCGGACGGACCGGCGACGATTGCGTTCCGCTATGGAAAGCCGGTTCATCTGAATTGGTCTTCGGTCGAAAACGAGCCGCAGCCGATCAAGGCCGTGGCTCTAGTACCCACTTTTCTTGGAACGTGAGTCGTGATTCAAGGTCGGGATGATACCCGAAGCAAGAGAAGTCCACCTTTCGAGGAAAGATCGCAAGGTGCTTGAGGCGTGCT
>NZ_JASAUS010000302.1:0-4923 GCF_029953005.1 Bradyrhizobium sp. Mp27
TCCCCTTTCTGGGCCCTTCGGTCGGCTGCGGGCAGCGTTCAGTCTCTCGGCCTCTGCTTCAGCAGTGGAGTGCGACAAGCCAGACAGAGGCTTCCCGCCTTTTCCGATCGCGGGCAACTCTAGTGAAAGGTCCAGTACGGTGAACCGGCCGGTTACCGGTCGCTCATACCAAACAACGTACCGCGCCTTCATTTCGGACATTCTCCCTCGGTAGCGGATCGATCCTCGAATAGATCAACGTATCGCGCATGGAGAATCACGTAGCCCTTGGCACCGTCTAAGAGCACCTTGACCTGAGTGGCCGTCGCTCCCTGACCAAGAACGATGCCTTTCTTCCCGCTAAGACGCGGTCCAGCCAAAGCAGCAATGACGATCCGTCGACCAGCAAGAAGCTCGTCCTTGGCGGCCAATAGGTCCGCAGATCTCGGCAGGTACGGTTTGTGCTCCGAGGCATGGTTCTAAATTAACGCAGCACCGTTGGGTTAGAAAGCCCGTGTGGCGCTAGCCTCAGGCCATCCATCCGCGGCAGCCCCTGTCGTAAACCGGCAGGGGTTGCTTATTGGTGGTAGGCCCGCCAGTGAACCAGCGGGCCTTTGAGTTGGCATCCCAAAGAGGGTGACATCCGTTCAAAGGGGTTGCGCGAGGACCTGGCGGCGATCGGAGGCAAAATGTTTTTCAACGCCTCTTGAAACCAAAGCCGGCTTTGCTAATTTTTTTGTCGCCATCTGACGATGGCGTCCGGGCGCCTCATGGGCCCGGGCCAAGAGACGGGCACCGGTTGTGTCCGGTGCCGCTCGTAGACATCTTGCTCTTAGGAGGATTTGGCTATGCGCACCTACGATTTTGCCTCCCTCTGGCGCTCGACCATTGGTTTCGACCGCCTTTTCGACCTCGCAGAAACTGCTCAGCGGGCCAGCGAGGACAACTATCCACCCTACAACATCGAACGGCTGGCGGAGGATCGCTATCAGATCTCGCTGGCGGTGGCGGGTTTCTCGCCCGAGGACATCATCATCACCGCCGAGCAGAACGTGGTGACGGTCGAAGGCAGCAAATCCGACAAGACCGAGCGTGGTTTCCTCTATCGCGGTATCTCGCACCGCAACTTCAAGCGCCAATTCAGCCTCGCCGAATATGTCCAGGTGAAAAGCGCCGCGTTCGACAACGGCTTGCTGACCATCGAACTCGTCCGCGAGATCCCGGAAGCCATGAAGCCGCGCCGAATTGCCATCGGTGCTGCCTCGGCCGGCAACGTGCCGAAGCTGGAAGCTAAGGCCGCCGCCTAGCGCAGACGCCATTGGAGCCGCGCGACAAATCGTGCGGCTCCCATCCATTCGTCAAATGAATAGGAGAGGACCATGCGGCCGACGACCGCTGACGACGACGTTTTCGATTTCGACGCTCTTCTTCATCCCGGCACGGTGTTTGAAGCACCGAGAGACGTGCTGGATCATCCGGCGCTGACGTTGAGCGAGAAACGCGCAATCCTGGCATCATGGGCGTCCGACGCGTCCGCGATCGCCTCTTGCCTGGTCGACCGCTGCCGGTTGCAGAGGTGATGCCATGAGCAGGACCGTCGATCTGCTCGTTCGCAGCAGTGCGAAAATAATCGCTCACTACCGTTGGCTGCTCCAACGGGCACGGGACGACGGCGAGCGGGCCGCGTACGAACGACTGATAGTCGAGGAGGAACGCCTGGTCCAGCAGCTCTTGCAATCCATACCCGGCACGATTCAGAGCTAAACCGTTCCACCCGCTTGGCGCACCAGCGCCAGGTGGGAACGATCCGTTAAGAGGATATGGAGCATTTCGCCCTGTCGCGCGGCCTTTGTCTCCTCGCAGCGCCCCCATAAGTCCTGCGGAAGGGCTCCGACTCCCGCGGCCAGACATCTCGGGGCCGCCGCAAGCGTCGCACCGGACTACGATCGGCCCTTGGTCACGCCTCGCCTGCCCCTCGAGGATCGACGCTTGCGGCACGGACCGACTGCGGCCGCTCCGCAAGGGACCGACCACCCTGGGGCGTATCGGCCGACCAGCGCCAACAGGCGGCGCCTGGTGAAGAGATCAGCCCGCTTCGCCAAAACGCGAATGCGTTGCGTCTGTCCCTTGCAGAAGCCCTCATCCATCACACCACTGCCACCGCGCCTCAGTTTGGCGGCTTCAGCTCACCGGCGGGCCAGCCTACCGCGTCCGTTTTCATCGGATCCACGGCGCGCCTCCATCATCCCGCCAGTTAGCGATATAATCTTACCGGCCAATGTAGTCATTACCGGCAAGGTTCTGACCCATGAAGCGATGGCGCTACGTCAGTATAACCAGCTTGGTTTTCGCCGTGGGTCTGGTTTGTGCCGGCGCCCTGGTAGTCAGTCAATCGCACGTGCCATCAGACTCCATCGCGTCATCGGTAACACATAGTCCGGAGCTTATAGAGCGTGCGTGGCACTTGCCCGTGGCAGCCACATTCCAAAGACACGTTGACTGGCAATCAAATGGCTCTCGCTGCGGACCCGCAGCTGTTGCGAACGCCTACCGGTCGCTCGGCGAGGCGGCAGCGACGGAGGGCAAGGTGTTGGCCGGTACATGGAGCTGCTGGACAGGCGTATGCATCATGGGTCTCACGCTCGACGAGCTTGCCAGAGTAGCTCAGACCAACACGAGCCGGAAAGTCACGGTCTTGCGCGATCTTAGCGAGGATCAGTTTCTGGAGCATCTCCGCCGCTCCAACGATCCCGGCCGACGCTACGTCGTAAATTTCGATCGCGCCCGAGTTTTTGGTGCTGGTAGCGGACATCATTCTCCAATTGGGGGCTATCTCGAAGCCGAGGACCTCGTTTTCGTGCTCGACGTCAATTTCAACTTCCAGCCATGGCTTGAGGTGCGTCGGGCCAGAGGTTGTCACTGATTAGGAAGGGCTAAACTACCCAACCCACGGTACGCAGAACTTGCAGCTGCCCGCCTGTATGGTTTGAGACTACGACCACAGTCGAACAACACGATAGAGGCGGTCCGAGGCGAGACGGGCCGCTATTCCACGTAAAAGGCCAGCGAGAGGCGCCGGCGTGTTTGCTAGATTGGCCATCCTAAAAAGAAAAAGCCGCTAGGAAGCGGCTTAGTTTATAGTCTTCTTTCTTCGGCTTATTTCTTTAGGGCGTCAGCGGCGTCTCGCGCTGCGTCTTTCACGTCTCCCATTGCGTTGTGGGCGGATCCCTTCGCCTTATCAATCTTGCCTTCGGCTTCCAGGTCCTTGTCGCCACTGAGCTTGCCGGCTCCTTCTTTGATGGCGCCTTTTACCTTGTCGGCAGCGCCCTTCACATGTTCGCGGTCCATGATCGTGTCCTTTTGCCGTTGGAAGATAAACCAACGAAAGCCTTGCGCAGTGGTTCCTCCAGCTACGCTGCCGCTTCCAAAACGTGAAGGTGGCCGGCTATGCTGACAACGTCGCCGAAATCGGCCAAGAGCTGGGCCTTGAGCCGGTACCGTCGCTCCCTTCATGCAGGTTCGCCGCCAAACCTGTCTAAATGGCCCGACGGCTTCGACCAGTTACCATACCGTAAACAAACAGCACGACAATCGCGCCGACGATGGCACCGATCAGTCCTGCGCCTTCTCCAGGCCGGTACCAATCCAGTGCCTGGCCGAGGTAAGTCGCTACGAACGCCCCCACGATTCCCAGAATCGTGGTCAGGATGAAACCGGACGGCTCGTTGTCGCCGGGCATGATAAACTTCGCGATGACGCCTGCGACGAAGCCGATGATGATCGTCCAAATAATGCTCATGACTTTCCTCGAGCCCTTACGATGTTATCACGCCGATGGAGCCGGAAGACGTCCGTCGGGCGTGTATTGGTCCACGGCCGTAGGAAGCTCGCGAGATAAGCGGTCGAGTATCTCCTGCTGCGACAGGCCTGTCTGCTGCTCCAGCTTTTGAAGGACGTCGGGACCGATAGCCTGCCGGAGTTCGGGCGGGGTGACTTCCCGGTTCGGCCCCTGATTGATCCAGGATTGGGCCGCGTCCCCTTGCCCATTCTGCCTGAAGTGCTCGAGCAACTCGCCGATCCCGCCGTTCAGCAGCGAACTCACGCCGCCGCCACCCACAAGGCCGCCAAGATTGCCGAGCATACCGCTCAGGGAATCCTTGGCGCCCGCCGGCTGACCGGAGGTAGCGTTGCGAAACATGTCGGCGAGCTTGTCCCGATTTTGGTAACCGGCGATTGCGAGCATACCCAAGAGGGCGGTCATTGATGGCATTCCGCGACTCATTTCGGCTCCTGAGTTCGATGGGCAAAATACGCAAGAAAAGGGCGATGGCGACCCCTTGGCGGGCCGCCGGGTAATTCATCGCAGGCCCGTGCCGTAGAGTTGGCGCTCTCTCCGGACTTCCTCCGCGCCATAAGGCTGGGCGCATGGATCATAATTTTTCCACCCGGCCTTCTGCCAGGCTGCGCTCCGGTCGCGCAGGTTGACGGCGGACTGATTCAGGATCGCTTCGTATCGCGCCCGATCCGCATCCGGCACACGAGCTGAAACTAGCGTGCCGCCGCGCCTCACACCTTCGGCGTAGAGTGGTGCTTCCTCATCGGATACGCCGGCCTGCGTCAGCGCCCCAACGACCCCGCCTGTGGCGCCGCCGGCAACGGCACCGAGCGCGGTCGATGCGAGCCATCCGGCCGCCACGACCGGACCCAGGCCGGGGATAGCCAACAAACCAAGGCCCGCGAGCAAGACCCTTCCGCAGCCGCTCCCTCGACCAGCGGGTGAGGACTTCGGTGATCATCAGTGCTGCTTTTTCTTCAGCAACATATCAATGGCCACAGGTCGAGCGGCAGCCGCTCGCGCTCCTCCGGCGACATCCGGTCGTAGCTGCCATCCTGTTTCAGCTTCTCCATCGCCATCAGCGTGATCAGCATGCCCGCGACGATGGT
>NZ_JASAUS010000303.1:0-4917 GCF_029953005.1 Bradyrhizobium sp. Mp27
CCGATTGTTCCATCGCCTTCAGTCTCCTCTCGGCTCTCTGACAAGCCAAGGATCGCAGAGCGAAAGCCGAAGCGAAACCAGTCAATCAAATGGGAGAAAAGCTCCGCTTACCTAAAATCCGTACGATGGCGGAAAAATACGATGATAAAGAGATCGTCCAACGGCTCAATGGCGAAGGGCTGACAAGCTCAACCGGCAAGCCCTTCACGGTCAGCATCGTACGTTGGATCCGGTTTAAGCATCTTATCCCCGGCCCGTCGCTTTCGACCGGAACGCTTACAGTCAGCCAAGTTCGTGAGAGATATGGCGTCAGCCCGTGGGTCGTCCACTACTGGATCGAGCGCGGCGTTGTCTCAGCGGTGCACGGCAAACCAAATGCGCCATACGCCATCGCGATTGATAACACTGTTGATCGACGTCTGCGAAAATGGGTGGCAAATTCCGGGCATCTTCATCCATCATCCCCAACGCAAACTGTATGAGGTGCATTATGCGTGGTGCGTCGGTATGCCAAGAGGACGAACCCCACCGCCGGCCTTGGGAATCTCGACCCGCCGCACTGGTGGCGGGAAGTAACTTCCTGACGCCAACCGATTCCACAGCCGGTAGAGGTGGTTCTCAAGATCGCCGGCAAAGTCCTCTAGACTCTGGCCATCGACGCCCGCCGCCTTGCCCTTCTTCTTCACAAGCTTATAGGCCTCCCACACCATCCGTTTGGTGATGGGCAACGGTTTGCCGGAGTTCACCGTGCTCCTCCCGGTATTCCCGGTTGGCGCAGTGACGCCGGTAGGATAACGCAACCCCTTTGCTCCACGGCCATTACAGCCGCTTCGTCACTATTACGGGTTGCTCCGCCCCTGACGCATTGCGTCAGGTTCCCACGTTCCGTGTTGAAGCCTGTGACGAGATCATGCCGCCTATGTGGGCCGTAAACAGGCTCCGCCCACACTCCTCCGAGCGCTACTACCCCACGCCCGTTTTGACAGCGTCTTGAACCCATTTCGATACGTCATCGGCGGTTCGCTTGCACTCATCTTCTTGTCACTTACCTGACGGTTTCATTCACCGCCTTGTTCCTCATCGCTCACCACCGCGCCTTTTGAACGCGGCAGCATGAGGTGGTTTGAAGCCTGCCCCTGCAGGCCGGCTCCGGGAGGCCAACTCCCATCTTCAACACAGCATCACCGGCGTCGCCGCCGGTGTTCGTGGCACACGGTAGTAGGGGTTCTCGATCCAGCGAGCGCACAGCACCTTATCTGACAGGCTGTGCATGTGCCGCAGAATGAACAGGCCGGCGCCAAGCCACGTCGGCAAGGCTGGCTGCCCTACTGTGTTTTGCAGCGAGACCGAACTTTGGACCACCCCAAGCACGATCGCCTCCGCGGCGGATAGGACGCTATTGTTCGCTGTTATCTCTGAAGTCCACAATTATCGGGATTTGCATCCCACCCTCTCTCAGGCAATGCCTCGTGTCGCGGTCAACTACCAGCTCAGGCACTTGATCGAAATGACAAACATTAGGACAAATTGACGCCAAGGAATGCGTTTCTGCGTCGCAGAACACGTTCACATCTCGTAGTTTTCAAGGGCGGGATCGAGGCAGCTGGCTGGGCCGAATAAGCCGAGCTGCGAGGAACTCCAGATCTATGCCATGGCTTGAGAGGTAACGCAATTTGCCGGCGAGAGCTGCCGTCGTTCGACCGAAGCAATTCGTTCTCGGGTTGACCTGGCGAACGGAGCCTGATGCCCCTGCAATTCCATCGCGCTGTCGAAGACATGGAAATATGGAGTGCGGGCAGCGACAGCTATTCGTTCGTGATCAGCTTCCAGAGCCCGACTGGTTGTGGCTTCCGCGGAAGGTTGGGCTACCACGCCTCGTGGCGTCCGCTTGAAAAGAGCCGTGGTTCGATCAGGATTCTCGGCTCGCCGCTCCAAAGCTTCGCTGAGGCCGAGAATGCTACAACCTCGGAGAAGTCGCCGGTGGAGATACCCCTTCAGGTAAAGGATCGGCAGCAGCGTCTCGATCGATTTCGAGCGGCGCATGTAGGGCGGCAGGATCGACGGAGAGAACCCGATGCGGTTGGGGTCGGTAGCGTCCGCCTCGCGATCGCGTACACGCGGCTGGCGGACGGCGATCGGACCGATACCGGTCATCACCTCGCGTTTCGGCAGGTGACCGCGGCGCACGACGCGCTGGTGGCCGTCCGCAGTCTTCAGATCGGCATGCTTGCCGACAAAGTCCGCGACGACCTCGGCCTCGACCGCCTGGGCCAACAGAGCACGCGCCCCATTACGCAAGATTTCGGTGAGTTGATCGTCGACGTTTCCTGGCTGAATCAGCTTGATGATGTTATCTCTGGACACGGCATATCGCTCCTTCGGTGGAGAAGTGGAGGCGTTGAGCACCCCCACGATATGCCGCCTTCCCGATTCCCGCCGTCACCAACTTTCAGCGATAGCTCGCTACCTCAAAATCGCAGGCTATCAAACCTAATGCCATCACGCTTTAGCCTGCATTGTCCGAATTTCAGGAGAGTCACACCCGACAAGGCGGTGCGGCCGGGCCAGAAAAATCACTTTGACGTTCCAGGCTCCGCTTTTCTTTGCCCGGAACACATCAGGCGAGATTCCAGAAGCCTCGTGCCGATTGATAGCGCGCTCAATTGGTACGATGTCCGGCGAAGTCGGATAAGTGACATAGCAGTGTTAGGGCTAGCATACTGACAGAGAACGATTTCTCCTTTGGCACGATACATGCGTAGTCTCCTCTATAAAGGCGCATTGACTGAGAGAAGTCGTCCGATGATCTCGCTCACCGGAAACTCAGACCAGGTTAAGGTGGCAGCCGCGATTCTGCCGGAGACGATATCTGGAAGCGTGGGGCCTGCCCGCGACATTGGAAGATCTGGGCGGCGCGCAAGAGTTTCGGCACCGCCAATACCCCCATATTGCGCAAGCGACTGTGGGCGCGGTTATCCCGAGCCAAATTCGAACCAGTGTGGCTGATTTGAGTCGCTACGTGGCGCGACTGGTGGGAATGCCCAGCTTGATGGATGGACTGCAGGAGCGGTGAAGATGACATATCGGGCATCTCCGGCGCGCGGTAGCGCCTGCCAACCAGGCGATCATGAAGCGCGATCGATCTCCCCTACCGTCGTTGTCGGCAGTGGTACGCTCGCTATCAGATGCGCGCAGCTGGCAATTGAGATGGGCCACGTCATTGGTGCAGCATTGTGTGCCGACGGCGTATTCCGCGATTGGGCTGTTCGCTCGAACATCCCGTCTGTAGCAAGCGTTGAAGAGCTCTCTTCTTTTTTGAAGGCTGAGCCGATGGATTGGATTTTCTCCATTGCCAATCCGTTCATATTGTCACCGGACGTGTTTGGGCGAGTGCATCGAGGTGCTTTCAATTATCACGACGGTCCATTGCCACGATACGCGGGAACGCACGCGACGTCTTGGGCGCTGCTGGCGCAAGAGACCGAATATGCCATCACGTGGCATCGGATCGATGATGGTGTTGATACGGGGGACGTCGTGGTTCAGCGCCAAGTGCTGATTGCGCCCACCGATACGGCGCTGACCCTGAACCTTAAATGCTATGAAGCCGCGATCGAAGGCTTCCGCGAACTCTTAACTGGCCTCGAAAACGGGAAGCTTACGGCCTATCCGCAGGCGCTGGCGGGCAGAAGCTATTTTCCGAGACGTCGACGCCCAGATGCGGCAGGCTGTCTGCGATGGGATCAATCCGCGCAAGAGTTGTCGGCGATGACGCGGGCCCTAGGCTTTGGGCCATATCATCCCAATCCAATGTGTCTGCCCAAGGCGCTCGTAGGTGATGAGGCTGTCACAGTCAGGTGCGTGGAGGTGTTGCCTCGACGATCAGGCGTTCCGGCAGGTTCCCTTCTTGAAGTCCACTCCAGCCATTGGCGTGTGGCGACGGGTACGCAGGATGTTGATGTTTGCTTTGGCAACTCCGATGGTCAGGTGTTGGACGCGCGCGCCCTCGCTAGGCACTCCAATCTGGAAGAAGGTGGTCGCCTTCCGATCTTGAGCGATGATGAGGCGCGGAGCATAACTGCCACCCATGAATTGCTGGCGCCTCGGGAGGATTTTTGGCGACAGCGGCTCGGGCAGTTTAGAGTATTGCATCCTCCTTTCCTGTCGTCGTTCGTGGCTGCGGCGCCGCACAGATGGCAGTCGAGTTCGTGGCTCAGTCCAAGTGCTTTGGCTAAACTGTCCTCACTCGATCGCTCGGAATACTTGGTAACGGCTTGGCTGATCTATTTCGCCCGCATCACCGGAGAAACAGAGCTTCAACTGGGGTGGATGCATGAACCGGATGGATGGCGAACCGGCTCGAAAGCGATCGAGGTGTTGATCGCTTCTGTCGTGCCGATGGAAGTGACCATTGATCTTGCACATGATTTTGAAGGCTTGCGCAAAACCGTAGCGGCCGAATTCGCTCAGCTGAGGGCGCACGGTAGCTTTGCCCGGGATCTTGTCGCGCGCTGCCCGACATTGCGAGGTGTGGAGGCGCTACGCTCGCACCGACCCTGGCCGATTGGCATCACAATCAGGACAGAGAGCTGCTCCCTCGCTGGCGATCTGATGACGAGCCACAGAGCTGGCCCAGCCCTATGCGGCGATTTGCTGACCTTTGAGGTTTGCGCTCTGGATGGGAGCTTTCGCTGGCATTTTGATACCAGTCGATTAGCGCCGAAGCAGATCGACCGCATGACGCAGCATTTGCAAACTTTGTTAAATGGTGTGATGGCCGATGCGGGGCAGCCAGTCGGCCGCATCGACATCCTGCCGGCGGCTGAACGCACCTATCTGCTGGAGGAGCTGAACCGGACGGCGGCGGCCTATCCGTCGCAGCGGTGCATCCACGAACTGTTCGAGCAGCAGGTGCAA
>NZ_JASAUS010000304.1:0-4905 GCF_029953005.1 Bradyrhizobium sp. Mp27
CTCCGCCGTGTCCTGGCTTGGCTCAGAGACCTTTTGTCCCTCTTCCTGCTCTCACTCTGGCCAACGCTCAACTGTCCAGTTCAGCCCAATTCGGCTTATTAACGATCGACTACTCCCTCTCGTTCACGGAATATGCCGGCTACTCGGTCGCGGAAATGATCGCGATTGCGTATGTTAGCCGGTTCGACTTTCAAGAGCATGAGCAGGAGTTCGCGGAGAAAGTTCATCGCTGGGGCGCGACTCAACTCAAGCGGCGTCAGATCCGTTTCCTTGCGAGCTTGTGTCGTCGATTCGAAAACATCGGATATGATCCCTTACCGGACCATGAGCTGGTCGAGGAGCCCGAAGCTGTTGAAGAGGCTCCCCTATACTCGGCGGCGTAGACCGTTGGCTAATGCGATTCTTTGATTTGGAGCGCATTCGTTGCTTTAGGCTAAGTTCAAAGGCCACTAATCGCGACACGAACGATCCGGGACAGCGTCGTCCTGGTCACTTCTCAGGCGACGTAAGAGCTTGACAGCATCCGTCATGGACGCGCCTCAATCCAGGCGATCTCGCCAAGCGTGAGAAATACAATCAAGCCTCTTTCTGCTCCCGTCGCCATCAGATAATCGCGCAGCTGGCGCGCGTACGCATTTCGCGCCGCCGCGGATGGATTAACATCCGATTTCCAATCTATTGACACCGATAGCCGCCGGTTTTTGACGCTGAAACGCCACTGAAGAACTCCACGCTACAGCCGGTTCAAATTGGCACAGTTCGGATCGTTCCGAAACCTGGGAATTCTTGTCGCGTTGCTTCGATGTCACAACAGGAGGCACCGATGGCGGTAGCGAAGAAGAGCAAGACGGCGCGCGGACGAAAGCAGGACCGGGCGCGGGTGGCCGGCGGGTAGGCCTACGAAGTGCATTGCGAGGCGAAGAAGACTGGAAAGTCGGCGCCGGCGGTGAAAAAGGCCGTCCAAAAGGTCGGCAACGCGCGCAAGCGTGTAGAGAAACGGCTAGGCCGCTGAGCCGGAGACGGATTGTCGTCGATGTTTAGCGCCGGTCCTCCTCGTCAGGAGGGCATTCTGGGCAGGTGTCACCAATCGAGTTAAGCACGTCGCGAACCGCGGCCTCCGCTGCGTGAGGGGAGACGTCTGCTGGCGGGGCTGGCGGGTCCTGACGGGCGATATCGAAGGCGCGCTCTCGTGCATGCGGATCGGCGCGGTCCTGCATCCAACCGTGCTCCTCGCACTCGCGGATGGCGCCCGTTTCCTGGAGCACGTGGATCGCCCATCCGCGCAGTGTCCGTATCACCGGCCTTCGTTCACTTGTCGTCAGCTTGGAAATGGCTCCTAAACGGCGAATCGTTTTGTCTGTCATTCGTTCCGATAACACATGGCTGGGATTCGCAACGGCGGGAGTTTAAGGTTTGGTTCGAATCTTTGACCCGCAGACACCCAGTCCCTGAGCTTTGTCTTCCTGGCTTTTCGTTTGGCGCGTGCGGCAAGTGCCGCACAGGGCTCTCGTGTTGGGGTGGACGGCTCCCTTCCGCCACACTGCGTGACAAGATGAGGTCGTCGCTGACCTCACACGAAGGAGCCGCCCGTGGAAACGATTGTTCGCATCGGTTTGGATACGTCAAAGAGTGTATTTCAGTTGCATGGCGTTGATGGGACAGAGCAGCCGGTTTTGCGGCGTAAATTGAGGCGTGGGCAGGTTTTGGAGTTCTTCAGGCGTTTGCCGCCCGCGCTTGTGGCTCTGGAGGCCTGCGGGGCATCGCACTATTGGTCGCGGGAGCTGCAATCACCCGGACATGAAGTGGCAATGATCCCGCCGCAATATGTCAAGCCGTATGCAGCGCGGGAATCCGACGCTGCGGATGAGGAGGCTATTTGCGAGGCAGCAACCCTCGTGCTCGCCAGCAGCGAGCACGAGGCCATCGCCAAGGGCAACGCCATCCACGGCCTCGCCGGCCTCGGCAATTTTTCGTTCAGCGATTGCGGCGAAAGACTGGCTCGCCTAGGTTCATGAGCCGGAGGCGCATTCATGAACGTCGTCCTCAAGCCGGGTACGCATTGAGGATAGATCTCCGACATATTCATCCGAAGTCGATGGCAGCAGCGCGACGCCTGCCGCATTCAGGCGGTTGCCTCAGCTTCCGGCAGCAGGAGCCAAGCTCAAGATCTTAGCGATTGCTCAGAAAACCGCCTCTGTGCAAGACAATGGGTCCCTGTATGCGCAATAAGAGGAAACCGCGCTGTGACAGTCTCTCTTGACGGCGAAATTCGAGATGGACGGCATTACATGCAGGTCCGCGTCTATTTCGAGGATACCGATTCCGGCCAGATTGTTTATCACGCGAATTTTTTGCGTTTCATGGAACGTGGCAGAACGAATTACTTGCGCCTGCTCGGAACCAATCAGCAAGCGCTGCTCGAGGAAACGCGGAACGATGCGCCGCGCTTCGCCTTCGTTGTCCGTTCGATGACAATCGATTTTCTAAAACCGGCAATCTTGGACGACCTGCTTGACATTGTCACGGTCCCGCAAGAGGTGAGAGGCGCGTCAATTGCCTTGCTGCAGGAGTGCAGGCGCGGGGGTGATCTCTTGGTCTCGGCGCGTGTACGGGTCGCGTTTATCTCAGGCGGAAAAGCGCAGCGCATCCCAAAGGCTCTGAGGCTTGCTATGGAAGAGCACAGATAAATCTGCCTTTCGTTCACGCTTTAACGCTCCAGCGACCCAATGAAATCAATGCGTTCGCCTTCTGTTCTCTACGCTATTATACGATGAGGGCTCCTGCTTTATCCTATAGCGACCGAGCCTACTCCACATCCCTACTGCACGCCCATCCGCTTACGACCCGAATGCAGTCACTTAAGAACTGCGATCAACTGAGCCACAAGCTTTTCGCGATCTGCGGCACGCAGCTTATCAAGATTGATCTGCTTCCATCGGACTGCGGGAAGCTCTGTCGCTCCATCGACGCCCAATAGAGTCCAATCTGGCTTCCCGAGCTTGAATCCGATCAGAAATTCCCGATGCTCCTTCGGCATCTTTCCAGATATCTCGGCGATCAAGTTCTCGCGGACTCTGCTCATCCAGCGAGACCGGATCTGAGGTCATACCCTCGAAGCCGTGCTCGAATTCCTGGCGGATATCCTTTCGCCGCGGCGCCACGACCTCTGAAATGGGCCGGTCATGGCTGATGAGATAGACGATGAAAGCGCGTCTCAGGTCGTCGCTTATGCCCTCATTCGCCAGAAGATCGCGGATGTCAAAAAGATCGCGAGGGTGTTGGCGGTCAAGGGCGGCGACGATTTTTCCCGCGTAGAGGTCGGAAAACGAGACGACCTGTGTCTCCGCAAAGCCAAAGCTCTCCTCGACGTTCGGAAGCACGGATCGCATTTCGGGATCGAAGACGCAGCCACGAAGGACGGGAGTCACTTCGATCTTGATCTGGGCGTCGGCCCTTTGAAGGGTCAGTTTGGTAACGATGCCTTCCGCGCGGTTTACGACCTCATTCACCTTGACGCCTGGAATTCCCTTGGCAGTGGCGACAGCCATTCGTTTCATGCCCGCATCGATCGCGGCCAGCGATTCCGGCCGCCCGGCGACAGGCAGGTAGGTCAGGTCGATATCGACTGACAAACGCGGCATATCGCGCACGAATAAATTGATCGCAGTCCCGCCTTTGAGGGCAAAATCCTTTTCCGCTGCAACTAATGGCAAGGTCTCGATCAACAGCGCGACCTGATGCCGATAGCGTTCAGACAGGGGCACTGAGATCCTCCGGCACGGTGATCAGGTATTTCGGATCGAGCCTTCCGCCTTTCACCAGCATGCGCTTTCCCTTCCCCAAATCGACCGTGTCACGGTCTATCTGCTTCAACCATGAATGGTTGTGCCGGTCGGCCAACCAAAAGAACAGCCTTTTGACCTTCACGCTTCGGCAATCGTCCAGCAGCTTTTGCAGCTTGCGGGGGCTGAGGTTGCGCAAGCCCTCAACAAGCATGTCGACCTGGTGGAAGCTCTCGCTGTTCGGCAGCTCGTCGAGCAGTTCAAGCAACGCACGCTCGGGCGATGAGACGGTGAGCGGCCATTCGCCCTGGCCCCATATCTGCTTGAACGGTCCTGCCTGGAATTCATCGGCGGCGACCCCGGTATTGCTCTGGACATTCCAAGCGTAGTTCTTGAGCCCCTTTGTCACGGGATCGGCTTTGAAGAGCGTTGTGCTCTTGCGGAATGTGAAGCGCTCTTTGAGCGGAAGCTTGGAGAGCCATCCGGGCGGAGCGTGCGGACCGTAGAGATAGACGACGGTCTGCCCTGCCCTGAGATAGTGCGAAAAGCCTTGCAGTTCGAGCGCTGTTCGCCCTCCGACGATCAGGGGGCGTGCAAGCAGTGTCTGAAGCGATATGACAGCCTTCTGCCATGTCAGGGTGCCAAGCGGGCGCTTGAAGGTTCCACGTGTCGGCTGAACCAGCCAGCCAGCCGAGACATATTGGCTGCGCAAACCTGTCGAATAGCCGTGCTTCGTCATCCACCCGGCATCGACCAAGAGGCCTTCAGGGAGGGTATGTTCGAGAAAGTTTAGCTTTCCGCCAGAAGGCACAGTCATACTTTGCAATATAGCATGATATCAAACTAATAACCAGTTTATACATTTGCAAATTTGCTAAGCCTGACTATGCAGAAAGCTCATCATCAAAACCCGTTTTGCCGGGGCACGCCAATCCCGCTTCGAACTCCAATGTGCAGCCATGGGTGAAGGGAAGCGAAAAAGGGAAGCCGTCTTAAACGGGCCATGTCCGTGCGGCGAGCTATGGCTGATTTTGGGTGACGCGGCCTGATCAGGCGGCGTGGCTTTCAGTGTTCGGAATGACTTCGATTCCGTCGATGAACTTTACACCGGCGATGACTTTCG
>NZ_JASAUS010000305.1:0-4889 GCF_029953005.1 Bradyrhizobium sp. Mp27
CCGAAAGTCATCGCCGGTGTAAAGTTCATCGACGGAATCGAAGTCATTCCGAACACTGAAAGCCACGCCGCCTGATCAGGCCGCGTCACCCAAAATCAGCCATAGCTCCGCCGTCCGCAGCGCGCTTGCCATCGCAGAACGCGGCCCAATCAGCCATCATCGTCCGCCGCTTCGACCGCGCCGATATAGGTCTTGATGGACATGGTGCAATCGGGGTTCTTCGAAATCGCCTGACGGGTGGCGTTGCAGGCAAGTCTAACTAGGGAAAACGAGCCATCCCTCAATCGGCTCGGTGGTCCCACAACTCGGGGCGGCTGCCCCGGCAGATGATACGTCAGTAGTGGCCGAGACGTCTGATTTGGAAGCGCTGTCACAAGCTTACGTAATAGGCCTCACCTCGGTCCCTGCGTGTAACGACCACGCAGGTTGTACCCCGCAGCAGAGGTTGAGCACTCGCCAGATCTTTTGCTAAGCGTTCTGCCGCACGGAAGGCTTGCAGCTCGTCTTCGAATGCTAACCCGCCGGGGTCGTCGACATTCTGCTTGCCTGCCAGATTAAAGTAGAAACGGGCCATTCGTTCGCTCGCTTCGTTGCCCCACGGGAATAATGATAGTATTGGGCAATTAAGCAGAAGTTCTCTGATGTAGGGCCTCATGATGCCGAAATTCTGCGAACGATTGGCGAAATGCGAAACGCTCGTGCGTGGGCTTTGGAACGGATTGAGCCCGCACGAATTGCTGCCGACGCCGAGAACGCCTCGTTCTATGGTCCAGAGATGCAGTGCTATTTGTTCTGCTCAGCTGCGCTGCCCGGCTGCGCGGGCTGGCCGCAAAAACCGCTGCAAAGCGGATGCTGCATCCTATCGGCTGGCGAAGGCTGTCTGCCAAATCGTCACCACGTTTCATGGCACAGAACGAGATACGGTATCGATCGGATTCCACGGGGCGCGACAACACGGCCGGACCCAAGCTGATTGAGCAGAAAGACGGCGGATCACAACCATCAAACGCTGCCAAGCGTCTTGGTTGCAATGCTAAAGTGTCTCGCCGGCCGGCTGGGGGAACAACGTGGTTAAGGCAACTCGCAATACCGTCATGGCACTTACTTTTGTCGGCGTCGCCGGCAGCAACATGTTTTGGAATTTCATGAATGATTATATCGCCTGCGGCCTTGCGCTGGCGGCTTCAGTCACCGCCGGCTTTTGCGTTGAGCGCGTCTTCATCGAGCAGTCCCGTCGCGAGATGATCCGCCTCCACGGCGCGGACTGGCATTCGGCAGAGGACCGACAGCCCGGCGTATGAACGCCACTCCTCGCACGCTCGTCATCTTCATCATTGGATTCTTCGCATTCGATCCGAGGGGCCTGCCCTTATGACAAAGCCGTCCCAGCCATTCCGGATCGCTCGAATCGAGCGCCTAGTGGAGCTGCTTGAGGCAGACTGCAGAATGGCAGTTGATCCGAATACCAGTGAGAGCAACACGAAATCGGAGGCGTCCGATCCGGAAGTGCTTGATTGCCAAGTGCTACCCGGTCCTGATCCAGGAGGATGCGAGCAGGCGCCTTCGTTGCGAGCGAACCCTACGGCATGGAGGTCTCGACCAAGGCGGTCGGCACGCCCGAGGAAGCGATAACGATCTGGAACGGCGACCGCCATAAGCTGACCCCGACGTAATCGAGCTACGCAATGACCAAGGGGCCGCGCTTGGCTAGAGCTGGTTTGTGCAGCAGCGCCAGGAGTGGATTCGGAAACCTTGCGCGTGTTCGGCTTCATCAACCGCGAGCACAAAGTCAAAATCTCGACGCCGCAGGGCTCGAGCGACGTGCAGTTGTTTCAGCGGCGGCGTTCGAGCGTGATATATGCGCTTCCGCCAAGCGCTACCAGCCGGTAATCGAGATTGCCTCCGGCATCGAGCCGGTGCAGCTGAGAAGGAGAGACGACCGTCAAGGCGCCGCGTTCGTCGAGACAGTTGGCCGTCAGGTCGATGTGGACGGACCGCAAGTGATCCTTGGTCTTGGGCATGAGGACCAGGCGGTATTGTTCAAAGGTGATAAGCGCTTCCTCCTTGGGCCACGTGACCTGGTTATCCACGCCGATCTGGAAAGGTGGGAGCCGTTGCGGACGCAGAGTGTTTCCGGCAGCACTCCTGCTCGGCTTCCTCGGGGGCGTACTCTGAGGCGTCGCCGTCAAGCAGCGCGAAAAAGCGCGCGGGCAGCTCACATTCCCGAGCCAGCCGGCGAAAGTACTCTTGAGTAAACGACATTTCGCCCAATGCCGGCCCGCCCATCCGGTTGCGGTCAGGATCGAAATCCACTTCGCGCCCATCGAGAGGAGCGAGACAGCTTCCCTTGGTACAAAATAGGCCCGCCGCTTTTCTCCGTTGCGCTGGTAGACTAGGCCTGCACCAGTGGGCCTCACAACTCGCCCGCGCTGCGACGGCACTGCTTGCTTGCCGTCGCAAATGCGAGCCAATGCTCTCGCAAGAATGTGCTCGGCATGTCCCGCGTGATCGCTGTCGATGCGAAGGAATATCCACGCGTCGGACGAAGAGCGTTTCCCAGACGTTGCGCTTGGCCGACCGTGAAGTTGTGCTCACTTTCGAGACGGGCCCAGGCCGCCGAACACACAGAGGGTGCTCGTCGCCGGTTGCATGCACGCGGGCGTTCATTCGGCCCATATGCTTCTGCGATGGATCCTCGCAATCGTCTCCACCACCAGCATCCCAACCTCTCCGCGGCGCCTGAAGGCCGCGCGATACGCCAAGCTCGATGCCGGTCTGAACCCTCAAAGTTCCGGCTATAAAATAGGAGCCTCGCCCCTATGGAGATAGGGCCGAGGCTGCTCCCTGCCCCCCGGCGGGAGCCGCGCTGCAAAGAACAGCGCGCTACGGCGCAACGTTCGCTTCCCTCCGGGGCTGGTCGTTCGGTGGGCCGACAGAGACTCACGCGCGTTCCGATTTTCGGTCCTCGGCGGCTCTTACGACGTTGCGCAACGCAATTTCAGAAAGGCGAATAACCAGCTGTTTGAGACGAGCAATCTGTTGCTTGCAGTGCTCCAGCTCGAGCGGTTCGTCCGTCATCACCGATACTTCATGGCGATTTCCGTTGTCGTCATGATTCATATCGAACCTTTTCCGACCAAGTGAGTACGAACGAAGAGTTTCCCTGTGCTCGCCAACCATTAATAGCCAAATCAGGGCGGTGGCAGACGAACACAGCATGGGACGTACGAACGATCCCGTTACTCGCCCGAGCGTGTGCTCCGGCCACAGATTTGAACGTTTCGTACAAAAGATCCTTCGATGGGCTATGGCTCTTGTGCTTTACGCAGCTGTCGCATCGCATGCTTCCCATTAGAAGCGCGAAATCGCGCCATGCCCCTTATCAGGATATTTAGTGAGACCTATTACGAAATGTATCGACACCGAAAATCTACTTTAACGCTGTACTGCGCCGAATTCGCATGCGGGGCCTATGAAGGCCTTATCGCTTTGGTGCTTCCATTTCGGAGGGGGGCGGACCCTTCCAAGCCCGGCGCAGCAGAACCTTGAAAACGTATTGATCAAATCTAGAACCTTATTGGGCGTCAGTTGCGATCGCAAACGCGACCGTCATTAACGAGAGGTGTGTGGGGTGCATCGAGATTGTTTGTTCCTGAATAGTGGCGAAGCTCCGCTTGACGATTATTCTCGAGCTTTCGAGAGAGCAATACCCTGTGAGCGCGCTTGCCGAGCTCCGGACGATTGAAGCCCGGAGGCGCCATTCGACCAGCCCAGCGATTAAGCATTCACTACATTGGCCTCGGATTCTTGCGCTTGCAGCTAGCTTGGTCAGTAGGTCGGCATAGTTTGCTGATCTGGAGGCTTGTTTGACATTCAGCAGTTGGCGCGAGTGGCAGCGGGGCAAACAGTCGACTGTCAGGCAACATCGGGAACCGTTTAGACGGTCGCCTTCGTGCCGATAACAGAGACGCAACTGCGGCAGCAGGCCGAAACCACAAAAATGGTCGATCGCTTAGCCCTTCTCGCGACGGTACTGATCACTCCATCAAAGCTGGTCTCGATCTGTAAAGACAGAGTGGCAGATTGGGGAAGGACTTGTCGGATCGATGTAGCCAAGCTGAGAAACGTTGTCGCGATTGCGGAAGCTCGCGATAAGAGAAGTTCACTTCCTGGATGAAGTCGACGCTTCGGCGACCAACATGTGCCATCATAAAGCGGATCGCCGGCCGGTTCGACCACCTGCAATCTGCTACGGGCCTGTTCGGCTACCTATTGCAATTATCGCCTGATGCGGTCGTCCGGCCATGAATGCACGGTGGCGACGGCGTCTCTGATCCTAAGGAAGCCGAGCGATCTGGTGAAGACGAACCGCCGGGACGCAGTTTCTCGCCCGAGTGCTACTCGCCGGCGAGCAAGCGTCCGGTCCCTGCACGTCGCGCAGCTCTGACAAGATTTCCCCAGCATTCCACGGCAGCAGTTCAACGAGGACGGTTGATCGAGTGTTCCGTCAACCATGCGGGGGTGACCGGGTCATGCAGGTAGGCGGAGCCCAAACTCCCTAGCGTGCAGGTTTATGGCCACTGCCGAACTATCCCGAACCGTTCTCCCGGAGATATTGTGAGAGCACACGATGATCTCGATATTCTGCGGGATCCTTAGAAGGCCAGCAGGGGGCTTATCCTCGACCGGGCATCCGACCGCGCGGCCGTGTTCGGCGCGATACTCCTCGGGCGAGATGTCGATCGCCAACGCCGAGATCGCCACCTGCACCCGCCTGAGACTAGGGTCTGTACCTAAATAGCGCCACGTGATTCTCTTGCCTACGTGTTGATTCGGGGGCGAGAGAATGCGCGCTGGTTTGTTTTGGCTGAACGACAGGCAATGGGCGC
>NZ_JASAUS010000306.1:0-4873 GCF_029953005.1 Bradyrhizobium sp. Mp27
TACGCCCTCCCGACGCAACGACAAAACCGTAAAGCCCCGCGTTCAGCATAACCCGGCAGGAATCCACTTAAATCCAGCGGGGCGCTGTCCAAACAACCGGGGCCAGCTCTACCTCGCAGAAGCCCGGCGCCGGGCTGTTCCAGTCATTGAAGGTGCGGATCGGGACTTCGCGCCGGATTGCGGAATAGAATCCGGCACGGCGCCGCCGGCCGCCGCTCGCCGCGATCTTCACATCGACGAGCAGGCGATCGATGGTAGCGGCACTGATGGCTAGAACACGATCATGGCCCGCCTGGCCAAGCTGCAATCGGCCATGTTGCTCGAGCGCCGGCAGCAAGGTCGGGATCATCACCTTGAGCCGCTTGCCGCACACCCGATCCGACGCCTCCCACAGCGCCGTCATCGCGTCCTTGATCGTCGCGCCATATCTACGCTTGCGCTCTTCGGATGCCTCGACCTCGCCCGACCCAACCGTCGCGCGCTGCCGAAGTGCGCGCACCGCATGCTTGCGATGCCAGCCTGTCGTCGCGCATAGCGCATCGAGCATCCGCCCCTTCTCGGTCCGTTTGGCCGACCGGTAATGCTCCATCACCGCCGACAGGACCTCGCGCCGCGCGCTCATGCTGATCTTTCCCGCCATCGACGACACCGACCCGATTCGGTGACGTTGCCCCAGTCATTGGCAGGAATTGTTCAGTAACATTCATGATGAGGCAATGCGGCTCCGGGCGCTATCCGAGGGTCTTCGAGCCGAACTTGCAACCACGCCAATACGGTCGACTTTAATCACGCCAGGTGCCGTAGACACCGGCATCCAACATAAGACCACAGGCTCCGACAGTGCGCGCATGCTTGAGATCTATAAAAATGCGATTCCGGCCGAAGCGGTAGCTCGTGCAATCGCGTTTGCAATGGAGCAACCCACCAATGTCGATATAAATGAGATTGTGGTTCGCCCGACGGCTCAAGCAATTTGACCGTGGATCGATCTTACTGAAACAATTTGGACTCATCGTCGAAAGTAAAAGAAATATAGTCCGCGACGGTCTTGATAGGCAGGCTTTCTCGACTTTGACGCCTCATGATCAGCCACAGCTCGCGGATCAGCGGTTCACGCTCAAGATTGCATGTGAAGAGGCCGTCTTTCGATTTGCCAACGAAATGCGGGAGAAATGCAATGCCTGCGCCCGCACGAGCGGCGACCGCCTGGGCGGACTGACTGTCGGTCCGAAAAGATATTCGACAGCGTGGAAAGTGCTTAGACAGCCAGCGCGCTTCCGGCAAATGCGCGTTCACTTCATCGAATCCGACAAAGACCGGCTCGGCTCCGGCTTGAACCCGGCGCCGCCATTCGGCATCAGCGTAAAAGCCGAACCCGATTGGCAGCAACCGCTTGGCAATAACGTCACCATCCTGCGGGCGTCCAAAACGGAGGGCAATATCCGCTTCATGTCGTTCTAAACTCACCGACCGAAAGTCGGTCGCCAAGTCGACATCGAGCCCTGGATGTTGCCTGCACAGTTTGGCGAGCCGAGAAACGAGAAAGTGTTGCGAGAGACTTGGCGGCGCGTTTACTCGAACAAGCCCAATAGGCTTGTCCTCACCTCCGCCACGACTGAGGTTTGCCGCCGCTGTTTCCATTTCAGTGGCTGGACCGAGAAGACGGGTGCCCGCAGGTGTCAGTAAATAACCGTCGAGACGCCGCTCGACCAGCCGCTCGCCAAGAGATTGCTCTAACGACTTCACGCGGCGGGCGACCGTCGCGTGATTTACGGAGAGGGCACGCGCGGCAGCCGACAAACTCCCGTGGCGAGCGAGCGCGAGAAAGACCCGAACATTCTCCCAATCAAGCGCTGTGCGATTTTTAACAGCCATTGGGAGAAGATAGTGGATTTTTATCCGATGGCCAGTGGATTATCTAAGGTCCGACAACAGTGAAGAGAGCTCTATGTCCGGTTCAATCACCCTCACCTTGATCGGTGGTCCAACAGTGCTCATTGAGTACAATGGCTTTCGCCTACTGACTGATCCTACCTTTGATCCACCTGGGCAATATCAGGGGCCGCACAGCCTCGTGAAACACGTCAAGACCGAAGGGCCGAGCATCTCGGGGGAGAACGTCGGAAGGCTGGATGCGGTCCTGTTGAGCCACGACCACCATTTTGACAATCTCGATAATTTGGGCCGGGCTTTGTTACCCAAGGTCGGCGCGGTCTATACGACCATGTCGGGAGCTCAACGTTTAGGTGGAAACGCCGTCGGCATTGACCCATTCGAAGCTCGTTTTCTCGAAGGAAAGGATAGTCAGCGGTTGATCGTGACTGCCACGCCGGCACGCCATGGCCCTGTTGGCGTCGAGGCTGGTGACGTGGTCGGCTTTGCGCTTGGAGCAGAGCAGCCCGGCGACCTGATCTATATCACGGGCGATACGCTTTGGTTCGACGGCACGGCTGAGGTGGCGCGGAAGTTTTCGCCCAGGATTGTCATCCTGCACACAGGCGCGGCCGAGCCCCGGGGGCGGTTTCACATGACGATGGGTAGCGAGGACGCGCTGGAGGCTGCACGCGCCTTCCCGGATGCAGCTTTAATCGCCGTGCATAATGAGGGATGGGGGCATCTGAGAGAGAGCCAAGATCAACTTGCCGAAGTCTTTGCCTCGTTTAACTTGTCAAAACGTCTGACAAGGTTTGAGAAGGGCGAAGCGCTGACTATCTCTTGGTAGCGGATGGTCGGCGCGATGGCACGTGTCGGCCGTTGGCCCTCAGCGGACCTTCGAGGCTCCCCCTGTCGCTGTTGGGTTTTGACCCATCGGAGACATCACAGTTGCGTTCTCGGCTCTGTTGTGTAGAGCAACCACGGGTGCTCGCTGCATGAAGCAGTGACAGGTTAAGCGATGGTCGGGCCGCCACGCAGGATGCGTGTGCCCATGAACGATCAGCTGCCCGGCAGAAACCCTTCAGAGTCCCAATCTCTCGCCGGGCGAGCGCTCGCGACACTCCAGCACTTCCTGTATGTCGAGGCGATCAGCGGGATTGTGCTGGTCGCAGCGGCGGCGGCCGCATTGCTGTGGGCTAACTCGCCATTGGCCCATTCGTATCATGACGTCTGGAACCTGCCGATTCCACTTCGCGTCGGCGCATTTGCTTTCGAAAGGCCGCTGCATTTCTGGATCAACGACGCTCTGATGACGGTGTTCTTCCTCGTCGTCGGCATGGAGATTCGCCGCGAGATCCACGAGGGCGCGCTGAGCAGGTTCGACCAAGCCATCTTGCCGGTGCTGGCGGCATTCGGCGGGGTCGTCGTTCCTGCGCTGACTATCTGAGCTTCAACGCCGTTCCGGGGCGCGGCCATGGCCGGGCGATTCCGACCGCCACCGATATCGCTTTCGCCGTCAGCGTCCTCGCGCTGCTCGGCAAATCGATTCCAGGCAACATTCGGGTCTTTCTGCTGGCGCTCGACATCATCGCGGTTCTCATGATCGCGCTATTCTACGCCAGCGGACTCGATCCCAGCGGCTTTGCCATCGCGGCGCTCGGCGTTGTCATGGCGCTCGGCTTTCAGCGCCTCGGGATCGGCTCCGCCTATGCCTATGTCGTGCCGGCGTTCATCGTCTGGGCGGGCTTTCTCATGGCAGGCGTCCATCCGACGCTCGCAGTCGTCGTGCTTGGGCTGATCACGCCGGCGCGGTCGCGGCATCCCTGAATCGTGCCGCCCGTCATTCGTGTGGAGATGGCGCTGCATCCCTGGGTCGCCTACGCCATCATGCCGGTCTTCGCGTTAGCGAATGCGGGTGTCAGCTTCAAAGGCATGGAGCTATCAGGCGACGCTCAGTTCTTGACGCTCGGCGTCGCACTCGCGCTGTGTGCGGGGAAGCCGGTCGGTGTGATCGGGACGACGTGGCTTGCGGTGCGCACGGGCTGGTGCGGCCTGGCGCCGGACGTGTCATGGAGCGGCGTTTGTCTCGTCGGGCTTCTCGCCGGCATCGGCTTCACCATGTCGATCTTCATCGCCATGCTCGCCTTTAACGACGACAAGCTGCTCGATGCGGCGAAGCTCGGCGTGCTGTTCGGCTCGCTGATCTCGGTTACGTCTCCGCGATGTGTTGATGGCAAAACGTAGACGCGGTGCAGCAAGCACGTAGAGCGCTGCAACGTTACGTTTGATCGGCGAGCAGTCCTAGAGCTCGAGTCTCTGGCGAAGCGAGCGCCAACACCGCGTGCGTGCAGGCGATTCAATTAGGTTCGTGAATGCCTTCGCCTGACCGGTAAGTTTTCCCCGCCTCGCTGGCAGTGGATCGCAATGAACGTAACGGTCGGCTCGTCACGTTGCTCCGTCGTCGCCGCTCGTGGGAATGTTGAAATCCCAACGCGCTCAAAGATGCGAGCAGCGATTGCCTCCGACTCTTCCACGGCGGCTATCAAATGAGCGCTCGACGAGGCTTACCGGCACACCGAGGTACTAGCGGATGACGAGCGCGCGGCGGTGGCTGCGAGACGGCCGGTGGTGGTGCTGCAAGCGGGGAGTAGCGGTGACCGATCAAGTCGCCCGCCTCAGCGAGTGGCGGGCTATTTGCCACAGGCACGCAGTAATTTACTGACTGCCATTTTCGGAACGCCGTGTTCTACTGGACGAACACTTGAACGAGATTTGAGCACCAAAGCTGTTGGACTGGAGGGAGCCGCAGTGGGGCTGGACCGCACTGCGGCTTTTCCGTTGATCGCCATTTAGCGCAGAGTGGGCGCTTTACTTGCTCTTGCTGTTCACCAGCCGGCGTAAATTGGACGTCCCCATCCGCCATAGTACCGAGGACCATAGTATCCGCCCCAAGCGTATGGCCTGTAATAAACGCGGGGTCGGTAATAACCCGGGCCAT
>NZ_JASAUS010000307.1:0-4840 GCF_029953005.1 Bradyrhizobium sp. Mp27
CCAAATCCTCCAAAGAGCAAGTTGGGTACGAGCTGGCACCGGACACCTTCCGGCGCCCGCCTTGATGGGGCCCGAAGGCGCCCCGGCCGCCACGTCTGCGGCGTCCAAAAAAATCTGCCACGAGCAAAAAAGTTTCAAGAGGATGACGAAAAAAATTTCGCGCTCTAAAAGGGGCGGTCTGGTCAAGCGTTGTTGTCGAAGGTTATATCCACTTCTCTGCGGTCGATTGCCGCTTGGGGTCGAAATCAGCGGTGGACCAAGTTGGATCGGCCGACATGACACGCGCTCAATCGATCTTCGGCTAAGGGCGACCACCCGACTACCACGCCCCAGCGCCATTCCGGCCTAAGTTCCTAAATCTTACGTTGACCGGTCGACGCGTCCACCTCGGCGACGATGTGGGCTTTGCTTGGTCCGCAGGTGTACCATCGGCCGACCCGGCCCGCGATAGCTGAGGCGCAGCCTATCCCGTGCTGCTCAGCAGGTCCCACTTTACATTATCAAAGGGAATGTAAGCGTTGTTGTTGTACCCGCGTCGCTGCTGGTCTGGTTGACGGTACCGCCAATTTGCAGGCCCGCCCCGGTTTCGTTCGGATGTTGAATGCCGCGACCGTTGTCCCTCACTGTCAATCGGGCCTCGCCGTAGCCGACGCCTCCCACTATATCCGCATTTTGGTCGATATCGGTCGTCTTTCGGTTGAAGAGGCCGGAACAGAACGCTTCTTGGACCAAGCCGTGCTGCAAATTGCCCGAGCCGTGGAAATCGACCATGTTAAGGTACTTCTCCAGACACGTCCGATCTTCTGTTGATCGCGGGAGTCGGCTGGAAGGATGGTGCCGTCCGCACCGCTACGCTGTCGGCCGACCTCCGTTCGCCGCCTGGCCGCGCTTTCCAAACGGCCGAGCCTGTCAGCATCAGAGATTTCGCCGAGCAGAACGAATTTGCTTATTCCGAGTTCTTGGCGGAGCACGGCAGTGGCTGTCAGCAATGTCCCGATCCTCATCGGCGCCGCCGCATGGGGCGTGCTGGAGGTGGATAGTACAAAGCCGAGAGACTTCTCCCTGAACGAAGAGAAGGCGGCGAACACCAAGCTCAACACGATCGCGCTGCGCAAGGGCGTCAACGCCAAGGCCTCCGACGCGGCCTGACGGCTGACCAACTTCAGAAGGGCCGGCTTCGCCTTAACGCGGGCCGGCCCTTTCGTGTGCGGGCGAGCTCCGACATGATCTCGCCTTGCGTCGTACGAACCAAGTCGCGACCGACACCGCCAGCCACGCCAGCGAGGCGCTCGCAAATGCGCCGGCGACGCTTCGTTCGACCAGTAGCCAGAACACTCCGGCGAACGCCAGCATCGCGAGCGCACCGAGCGCTGCGCCGGCGGCGTCGAGCGCTGCGGCCTGTTGCCCTCGCCGCTTTCCGTCAAGTCCGGCCTCGCGCATGCGGCGGATTTCATGCTTTTCGATGAGAGTGGCGCTGGCGCAGAAGATCGCCGGCAGAGCAAGGATAGGCCGCCGATCGAAGCCCCGTACCGACTGCTGACCAGGCCGGCGAAGACGGTCGCTGCGCCGCCCAGCGCGAAGCGGACCGCGTATTCGTGCCAGCGTCCTTCTTGCAGCGAGGACGGCGAGATTTCAATCGGCGCGCTCATGTCTGACCTCCCGCGGCCGCCCACAGGCCGAAGGCCGCTGCGAGCCACACGACGATCGACAGCAGCGTGGCCGGCAGCGCACGCATGCGCGCCCGGATCAAGAGCTGGCAGACGACCACGCTGTAGATCCCGAGCGCGATCGCACCGGCCATCATCGAATGGGTTTGGACGGCTGCGTAGGATTCGCCGTGCTGATAGATCGCGATGCCAAGCGTGGCGAGCGCGACCGAGGGCGCGGCTCCAAACAGGCCGGCGAAGCTCTTCGGCCTGAGCACGTCTCCGAGCATCGCGAAGGCCGACACAACGGCGCCGCCTACCAGGAAGCGGACGACGTACTCGCTCATTTCGGTTTCTTCCATAGCTTTGAGAGCAGGCCTCCCGCGCCGTACACGGGATCCTTGCCCGGGACAGGCACCTTTGGAATCGTCTTCAGAGCTTTCGGACGGTCCTCGACCTGCGTGCACTCGTCGTAGGTGCCGACGCGCGGATAGGCGCCGACGACGAGGAAGTCCTCATCTGCGGACAGGCATTGGTGTCCCGTGCCCGCCGGCAGGACGGCGACATCGCCCGCCTTAAGTTTGAAGATCCGACCTTTGCTTCCGCCGAAGCGTACACGTCCCCTACCCCGCGCGATGCCAAGCACCTCATGGATACATGAATGGTAGTGAACGTAGTCGTAAATCCCGTCCCGCCAGGTTTCGCCCCAGCCGTTGGCCTCGAACAGGTCCTCCATGACGGCCGCCGGATCATGCCCGTCGCCGAGATCGACAGCGCCTCGGTAGATAACGAGAGGCCAGCGCGGATGATTCGGGATGAGACCGTCGTCCTTGAAACGAGCCGTCTGAGGCTTCCTTGGCCGCGCTAGGTCAGGAGCCTCCTTCTTTCCGGTCGGTGCAGACCGGTCGCGCGCTGCACGTATTCCTTCACGTCCTCAAGGATTGGCATTGTCATCCTCCTTCGGTGGCGACATCGGATAGCCGGTCCAGAGACGCAGTAACCGCTCCATGACGACTCCGAGCGCGAAGCCCGCGACCACGTCGCTCGCCCAGTGCGCCAGCACTATGACCCGCGTCAGGGAAAGGCCGACCGCCAAGGTACGGATTAGTCGCCGCAGCAGAGGCGGCGATGTGCCCGCAGCGGATGCCAGTGCGCCCATGTGGAGCGCGTCTACCGCGAACGACGAAATAGCGCCCATCCGGCGTGACTGGATGCTGCAGGCCCGGCATCAGATGAAGGGCTTCCCTCCGGTCACCGCGACCGTGGTGCCGGAGGTGTAGCTCGATAGCGGATCGGCAAGCATCACATAGGCCGTCGCCAGCTCGGCCGGCTGCCCGGCCCGCTTCATCGGCACCTGCTTGCCGAAATTCTTCACGGTTTCCTCGGGCATGGTCGATGGGATCAGCGGAGTCCAGATCGGCCCGGGCGCCACCGCGTTCACACGGATGCCCTTCTCCGCTAGCATCTGGGCCAGCCCCCCTGTGAAGTTCTGGATAGCGCCCTTGGTCGTCGCATAGGCCAGCAGCGTAGGGTTCGGCATGTCCGAGTTCACGGAAGCCGTATTGATGATCGCGCCGCCCGGCTCCATGTGCGGCACGGCGGCCTTCGCGAGGAAGAACATGGCGTGGATATTCACATCGAACGTCATTCGCCATTCCTCGTCGCTGATGTCGCCAAGATCCTTGAAGGTCGCCTGATGCGCGGCATTGTTGACGAGGATGTCGACCCCGCCGAGATCCCGGACCGCCCGATCGACGACCTTCCTGCAATGGTCCGCAGCCCTTAGATCGCCCTCGACCAGAACAACCTTGCGCCCCTCCGCCTCGACGAGGGCCGCAACTTCCTTGGCGTCGTCGTGCTCCTCGAGATAGGCGATCAGAATATCTGCGCCCTCGCGGGCGAAGGCGATAGCGACCGCCCTTCCTATTCCGCTGTCGCCACCGGTGATGATGGCCCGCTTGCCGTTCAGGCGGCCCGCCCCCTTGTAGCTGGTCTCTCCGTGATCGGGGCGCGGGTCCATTTGCGCGGTTGACCCGGGCATCGGCTGCTTCTGACTGGGGTAAGGGGGCTTCGGATAGTCGGGCATCGGATTCGATCTCCGCGGGTCGAGAGCGCGACAACCGCCTGACGACAACCAAGGTTCCTAGCCCGTTGCCCGCCACTCTCCTCCGGACGCCGCCCGCGCCGCGCTTGCGCAAAGTAGGAGAAAGAGAGCGCCGTTGGCCTTGTACCTAGCGCCCGCGCGACTGCACTCCGAGCCGGACATGACGACTTCGCCCGCGGCGGTGCAGACGGCCCACTTCCATCGGCTCCGCCCGCGCCGCTTCAGCACGACGTCGAACCCCGCAAATCCATCCTCGCCGTCCGGAGAAGTCACGCCGCCACCCTGTTCGGCAACCCACCCTGGAGCTGGTCGAGAAGCCGTTCCTCGCGCTCGATCCGGCTCAGGTAGAGCTGGCGCTCCCGCTCTGTCTTCGCGCTCGCCAGCAGCAGTCGATAGTGGTCGATCACCTTCTCGCTGCCGCGGATCAGCAGGTCCCTGACATCGGTCATGACGCCACCCCCGCGCTCGGCGAACCAGGCAGGACAAATACGATGGGGAAGGTTTCGGAAGTCAGCGCCTCGAGCGATGCGGTCTCCTCGGCCAGGCGCCGTTCGATGAACTGGCGCTCGAGGTCGGACAGCTGCGTCTTCAGCAGGCTGCGATAGCGGTGGATGTTGTTGCGGTGCGCACGGATACGGGTAAAATCTTCGTCGAGCATCATCGCCTCTCCTGACGGTCTTCCATGTCCTTTGCGGTTCGAGAAACGGGGAAGCGTGCTTCCCTCGGCAAAAAATATTCCGCGCGGAAAACCTGTCAAGACAGTAGTGGTGCAGCCGATCCTTCGGGCCACCCCGCGTTAACCATCGGCACCGCCGGACCACCGGACGCAGAAAATTTTCAGCCGACCTCTTGAATCATCCTTGCGTTTTTCTAAGTCGTTTCTCGCCGCGAGAGCGGTGTGCCGGACGCCTTCAAGGGTCCGGCTCGGGCGCGGCCGGCGGGTCTCGGACAGCCGTCCTGCGCTTCTTGTAACCATCTTGCTCCTAGTACCCGGAATCAGAGCTGAGTGATACGGCGGCCTTTGAAACGGCGTTGACGGACCTTTTTCTTGGTCCAGACGAAGGGCTCGGCTCTGTCGTTGTATGCGTTG
>NZ_JASAUS010000308.1:0-4743 GCF_029953005.1 Bradyrhizobium sp. Mp27
CGCCCTCCCGACGCAACGACAAAACCGTAAAGCCCCGCGTTCAGCATAACCCGGCAGGAATCCACTTAAATCCAGCGGGGCGCTGTCCAAACAACCGGGGCCAGCTCTTTCAATAGGTCGAACCCCTTCACCATACCACCGGTGGCATGGGTTGCCACAGGAATGAGATGAGGGGCGCCGCGGCTGGCCTTGGGTTCCGCGGCCTTCTCGAAGGGACTGTTCACGGCCCGCAAAACCTTGATTGCAATCAGCGGACCGGCGGGCTTCTCTGTACGGCGCACGCGCCACAAATGCTGTAAGGAACACAATGCCCTACATCTTCTCGATCAACGACGACGTTCATCATCAAGCGCAGCGACCGCAGGGCCGCGCCGACAATGGCGGACGGACCGTCTACACTATTGTTGCATGCCTCCCGATTGAGGCGGACGGCCGCATTCGATACCGTATCAAAAGCAAAACCGAGAATTTCGAGCGTGTTGTAACTGAAGATGAACTCAGTCAGTGGCTACGGCAGTAGGCGCGACGGTGGGCCTGTCGGTTGGTTCACAGGGGAGATCCAGCTCGACCTGCTTGCGGTCCTCCTCGCGTCTCAGTGGCATTCGTACCGCGAGTGCAAACACCGCCTGTATCGGATCAAGCTCAAGGCCTCTCTTCGTTGCGTGTTCAGCCCGAACTATGCAGCCCCTGTGTTCCCCAATGAGCGCCAAAGGAGCCGCGACGCTAGTGGCCCGTGGCGTGCCGGTTCATTTCCTCCAGAAGCTCGCGCATTGCGTCGAACTGCGTGCCAAAGCCTTTCCAGTCGCCGGACTTCAATCGTTCAACGGCATGATTGTAGCGGTCGAGCGCCTCCCGTGCCTGACTTGCCGACGGGCGTGCGACAGGCATTTCCTCCTTCGTGCTCGAGACCGGCCGCACCGCGCCAGGCTCGATAAACAGTGCTGACAAGGCCTCGTCGAGCGTCTCCTTCATCACCACATGTTCACCATAGGCTGCGATCACGCGTTTCAGCTCCGGCAGGTGTCCGTGCTCCGCTCGCAAATAGAGCGGCGTTACATAGAGGATCGAGTTCTCGATTGGGATCACAAGCAGGTTCGCACCGCGTATCACCCGCGAGCCCATCTGATTCCACAGCGTGATCTGCTGTGATATATCGGTGCTCTGATTGATCCGCGCTTCGATCTGGAACGGCCCGTAGACGAGCTTCTCCTTTGGAAACTCGTAGACAATCAGCTTGCCGTAGTCGGGCGCGTCGCAACGCGCGGCGAGCCACGCGATCATATTGTCGCGGCGGCTTGGCACCATGGGAAGCATGAGGAAAAACTCGGCCTGCGGCTCGCCGGGCAGTCGCATGATGATGTAATATGGGGCCATCGTCGCAATGCCGCCGCCGCCCGGCTGGCGCGGGAACTGCCAGAGATCCTCGCGGTTATAGAAAACGTCAGCGGCCTCCATGTGATAGCTCTGATAGAGCTGCGCCTGAATCAGGAACAGGTCCTCCGGATAGCGAATGTGCCTCTGCATATCTGCCGGCATGGCCGAGAATGGCTTGAACAGGGTCGGAAAGATACGCCGATAGGTCGCTGCAATCGGATCGCCGGTGTCCATCAGGTAAACGTCGACGGTCCCGTTATAGGCATCGACGATGACCTTCACTGAATTGCGAATGTAGTTGATATCCTCGTCTTGCGCTGGCTGCGCGGAGGGGAAGTACGAACTCACCGTGTAGGCGTCCTGCATCCAGAACATCCGCCCATTGCTGATGACCAGATAAGGATCGTGATCGAGCCTGAGGAACGGGGCGATCGTTCGTACTCTTTCCCCGATATTGCGCCGGATCATGATGCGGCTGTCGGTCGTGATGTAGCTTGAGAGCAGTAGGTTCGGGTCGTTGAAGTAGTAAGCGAACAGGCCTCTCCACACCATCGCTCCAATCGGAACGCCGCCCGTACCGTCATAAGTCGCGTAGACATTGTCCTTTCCCTTCGGATAGTCGAATTCCGGCGTGCTCCCCTTGACGATGACGTAGTTGTCGTTCCGTTCGCCGTAGTAGAGGCGCGGCTCGTGGATTTTGGGGCCTCCATCCGCAACCGGAGGAATATCCCGCAAATAGAGCAGCGGTAGCCCCTCGGTGCTTTTGCGCGTGACCGGACTCATCACCGCGCCATTGCCGTGAGTAAACAGCACGTGGCGGTTGACCCATGTCTGGGCATTCGGCGGCAGCAGGGAGGGCCGCAATTCGCGAGCCGAGAGCATTACGCTTTGGTAAGAACCATCGAGCCAGTAGCGATCAACATCAAGATCATGGAATTTGTAGTAAGTGCGGATCTCTTGCAGCTGCGCGTAGGTGTCCGACAACGGCAGCCAGTCCCACAGCCTGATATTGTCGATTGTCGCCTTGTTGGCGTCGAGCGTCTTGAAGCTAAGCTTCTGTTCCGCCGCAAACGGCTTGGCTGCGATCTGATCGAGATTGTATGCCTGCCGGGTGAGCGCAATGTTGCGTTCGATATAGGGCCTTTCCAGCTCCAATTCGCTTGGTTTGACGAAGAACTCCCGGAACAGCACGGGAATCACGCTGGACAACACGAAAGACCCAATCACGACAAGCAGGAACGCGGCGGCAGGAAGCCGGTAGGTGCGCACCCGCAAATTTGCCCACGTGGCGAACGCCGCGATGACCGAAAGTCCGATCATCAACCACAAGGCCGGGAGCCTCACGTGGACATCGGTGTAGCTTGCGCCGACGACCACACCGTTGTCGCCGTAGAGCAGCAGATAGCGATCAAGACCATAGGACCAGGCCTTCACTGCAAAGAAAAGACCGAGCAGCACCGAGCCGTGGGCAATCGCCATCGACGACATTGATCGGCGATGAAGGTCGTATTCGATATCGCCGTGCACCCAGTAGATCGCCGCGGCGAAAAGCGCGCTCAGAACGAGCGCGAGCATGATCCAGTTTTTGATGAGGATATAGGCGGGCAGCGAGAAGAGATAGAAGCCGATGTCCTTGTTGTAGAGCGGATCGTCTGCGCCATATGGCACCTGATAGACAAACCGCAGGAAGACACCCCAGTTGCCGACTTCTGCGGCGGCGACGAGCAGAGCGAGCAAAGTTGCCCCACCTACGGTCAACCGGGACCACGGCAGTCGACCGCGTAAAAGCGCAAGCAAATCTGGCGGCGCGTTGACCGCGAAGTTCCACACCGAAGCGGTGACAAGCTGTGTCGACCGCCGTCGGGCAAAGCGCAGGGCGAACCATCCGTTCACCCAAAGGATGATGGCGGTTCCGGTCCAGACCGCAAGAAAGATGACGGTTTTCGCACCGATTGTCGTCCAAAAAACCTGCGGATAATTGATCGAGGAAAACCACAGCCAGTCGACGAGGAGGTCGCTCGCGAGCCAAAGCAGGATCAGGCAAACCCCAATGACAGCGGCCGCAATAGTGAGCCCGACCACGGCACTCTGCCTTGGTACCTTCCGTTCGGGTCCGGTGATCCCGATCGTCATGGCTTGATCATAGCGGAAATGAGGGACGCCCGCCGCTCGATTTCGCGGTCGGAATAGCGCTTCAAGGCGGGGGCACGGGTGCTCGAACCTGGGCGCCAGGATCGCGAAACAGCGCAAAGTGGCGAGGTCGGCCGATGCAGCCGGCGCTAGAAGCGCCTTTGCGGCGCTCGCCTACTCTACCGCCAACAGCACTCGTATCCCGACGATCTCGGGTCTATAATCAGGCTGCCGCCCATTGGCGAGAGTACGCAGGGAAGGCCGTCACGGTGGATGGTTTGCATTTTGCACCGGAGGTGTTGTCATGGCCCATTGCTACCACGCTCCAGAAATACCTAGCCTCTGAAAACATCCAATACGAGGTGATCCCGCACGAACTCAGCATGACGTCCACGCGGACGGCCCGCTTTGGCCATCAACCGTCTTGCAGCGAGCGGGCTGCAATTCGCGCGACGGGGCCAGGATGTAATCCGGTTCGTGGCTCGCTTTGACAGCACCGAACAGGAAGCCGACGAGGTCATCGCGCTCGTCCATCACGCAATTGCACGAGGACCACGTCCACCAAGATGTGCGCCGCTTCATGAACGCAAACGCGCCACTTGAGCGCCTTTGACATAGTTGTCGTTCCTCCAAGCGAGGCGTCCTTCACGATCCTTTCGACATCGGCGCCAGCCATTCCAACAGCCAACTCTGCGATCACAGCTAGATTTTGAGCGCGTAGGTCATCTTTGAGACGAACCCTGAACATCTTCGCAAGATCATCGATGGCAGGATGACCGATGTTAATGACGCGAGCCTGCACGGCTTTAACCCCTATACCCCCCGTGTCGACCACGACGTCATCGGCGACTCGGTGTTCAAGTTCCGCGACACGCTGACCAGCCACGCCGAGATCGGCGATCTCGCCGCCCTGTTCAAGGACGAGGTCATCGCGATCATCGGCCTCGGCGGCACCGGCTGCTACATCCTCGACTTCATGGTGAAGACGCCGGTCAAGGAGATCCGCGGCTTAGACGGCGAATTCTTACGGAGACTGGCCGATACTACCCATACGGCCCCCTTTATGGCTACCGCGCTTGACGGGCAAATAGCGGTCTGCACCGTGGCCAAAAGTGGACACGTTTGACCCGCCTAGTACCCACTTTTCTTGGAACGTGAGTCGTGATTCAAGGTCGGGATGATACCCGAAGCAAGAGAAGTCCACCTTTCGAGGAAAGATCGCAAGGTGCTTGAGGCGTG
>NZ_JASAUS010000309.1:0-4727 GCF_029953005.1 Bradyrhizobium sp. Mp27
GCACGCCTCAAGCACCTTGCGATCTTTCCTCGAAAGGTGGACTTCTCTTGCTTCGGGTATCATCCCGACCTTGAATCACGACTCACGTTCCAAGAAAAGTGGGTACTAGGCGACGGCGGTCGCGGCCATTCTGGCCGCCGCCTACCTCATCCCGGGGCCGCCAGCTGCACTTCGTGCTCCCATCGGTTGGATCGTCCGACGTCACGCGCGGACACAGAACCTTTCCAGCGCTCGCGACGTTTGCACAACTGGAGGAAGTGAGGACGTGTAATGAGGGCCAGAACGACATGCGGATACTGATCGTCGACGACCATCCCGTTGTTGTAACGGGCTGCCGGGCCTTGTTCACTTCGGACCCTTCCGTCGAGATCCTGGAAGCTTCCGATGCAAAGGACGGCCACCGTGCGTACTTGCAGAAGCATCCCGACGTCACGGTGGTTGACGTGACGCTTCCCGACCTTACCGGCTTCGAATTGTCCCGGCGAATCCGCAGGGATGATCCCGCCGCCAAAATAGTCATGTTCAGCGTGAGTGAAGATCCAGCGTTCGTGGTGCGCGCTGTGGAGATGGGCATTCAGGGATATGTCTCAAAGAGCGATAATCCCCGTCTCCTCGCCAAGGCCATCCGGAAGGTTGCAGCCGGGGAGCGCTTCGTCTCACCGCGTCTGGCTGAAGCGACAACCTTCGCGGGCGCGGCGATCAAGGCCAGTCCTTTGACGCAGATGAGCCCACGCGAACTCGAGATCCTGAGGCTTTTGGGTCGTGGCGACCGAATCTCAGAAGTCGCGTCCGAACTCGGCATCTCCTATAAAACCGTTGCCAACACGACCTCCATGCTGAAGTCCAAGCTCGGCGCTAAAAATCACTCCGACCTTGTCCGGATTGCAGTCGAGATCGATTTGTACCGGTGAAGAGTCGTCGACTGGGATCCCTTTTTTCGGCAGTTTTCGCGCAATATCGACATCGGCGAGCGTTCCGCTCACCTGCTTAAGAATCGAATTCTCTTTGATAGTTTTACGGCCGGCCGAAGGGTATTCTACGGGATAAAATGGCTTTTGAAGAGCAGCGCTTCACTCCTCGATTGCACAAGCGGGATCACCAGCAATCACCTTCAAGCTGCAGCCCCCTCCCCGTACTTGGAGCGGTAGACCTCTGACGGACCGCTAAGAGGCGAATATGGAGCTGTCACTAACTGGTTGAACTCATCGTCAGAAGCGTCCGCACGAACCCATTATGACAATTAGGAACGCAATCAGTCGAGCGGAGTTAAGTCGCCGCTTCGCATGCTGTGCGCGAGGCCTAGCGAAGGAAGCCCATGCGTCGCGTTCGACTTGTGATAGCAGATCGACGTCCCATTGTTCTGCAGGGTTTTGCATCGCTGCTCGGAGCGCAGCCCGATTTCGAAGTAGTCGCATGCTGTCTTGATGGAGCAAGTTGCCTTGCGGCCATTCGCAGTTTGACCCCCGACGTGGTGTTACTGGAGGACGGATTCACCGATGTAACCGCCTCCGACATCCTCGCCGTCGCGGACGACGAAGGTCTTTCCTCCCGGCTGGTGTTCTTCACTGCTACTGTCGCCTGCGGCGATCTCGCCAGGGCACTGGCGACCGGTGCTTGCGGCGCGATTTCGATGAACGCCAAACCAGAAGCGCTGGTGCAGTCCCTGAGGCTGGAAAAACCGGGGTCCGACCTGGCTAGGGTCGGTAACGAGGCTAATGGGATCGCCTCGTTCGGCAATAACGTTCTGGCGGTTCTGACCGTCAACGAGCGGACGATCATGGATCTCGTCGCCGAAGGTTTGTCGGACAGTGAAATTGCTCGGATGCTCGGTGTCTCTCTGGAGATCGTGAGGATTCACATCGACCACGCGCGACAGAAGCTCGGAATCAACAGCCGGACGGAGCTCGCTGCGCTGGCATTGTCCCGCCGTTATGGCGCGATGAGTATCCTGGCAGCTGCGATCCTGGCAGCATTGGACGATTCGCCAGGTCACGCCGCAACCGAAAGTTTCACGGTCATGCCCGCAAACGGCTGCGCGGAGGTCGTCACCATCAAAATCAGCCGCAAGGAAGCAGCATCAGGAGGCACCCCGGCCAGAGGCGTGAGTAAGGACCGCGCCGGCGCCGCAACTGGGACGTCATCGAACAGCAAAATCGTCGATCCCGTGGCCGAGATTGCCGCGAGCCTATTTGCGCAGGCAACACTCAACGCGCCGAGGCCGGGTTCGAGCAGCTACAGCATCTTCACAGTTGCAGCTTTCGCCGCCTTGATCTACGAGCTCGATGGTGCCAACCACGCCGTGCGGGCGTTCGATTTCGACGATGAAATCGTCAATTCATCTACCGCAAGCGACGCCAACGGACTGGCCTCCGCACTTCCCGGGTTCGCAAATTTCGGCGGCACGGCCGTGTACGATGGGGCGTTCGCATTCGAGTTCGCTCAAGGCGATACAATTGCCAAAGGCGGTGGCGAGCTTTATGTCGGCAATGCCCATGCGGAGGGTGGCGGCAGCGACCTAGAAATCACTATTCCGCGAGGTTCGGGGACCGTTGACGTTGTTGCGGCGGCCACGAACGAAGCCTCGCAGCGTGACCCAACGCAGACAGGTCGGGATAACGGGTCCAATCAGGATCGATCGCAATCGGACTTGCGCGCTTACGACAACAGCTCCGAAGCTGCTAAGCGCAAAGCCCCGGGAGACGATTTAAATTACGGTTTATCGCAGAAGGCGCTGCATGAGTCCGACAACAGTTCCGGAGCAGCCAAAGGGCACGCCAAGCATGAGGCCACGGGAGACGGTTTAAATCACGGTCAATCGCAAAAGGCGCTGCATGAGTCCGACAACAGCTCCGGAGCCGCCGAGGGGCACGCCAAGCATGAGGCCCCGGGAGACGGTTTAAATCACGGTCAATCGCAAAAGGCGCTGCTTGAGTCCGACAACAGCTCCGGAGCCGAGGGGTACGCCAAGCATGAAACCGCGGGAGAAGATTCGAATAGCGGACAGGCGCACGGCGATTTGCAGGCTTTCGAAGATGGCTCCACGGCCGGCAAGCAACACGCACAGCATCCACAGGCAGGTGATTTAGATACTGCCAAACCGCAGCGGGATATACCAACATCCGTAAATTCTGCCAACGACGCACATTCGGCATTGAAGATTGCGACTGCTGGAAAGAGCGGGCCTTCTTCCGGCAGCGCAGATCAGGCCAAATCAGCGGTTGGCACGGAACTTGGCGATTCCTTTCATTTTAAAAATGGCGCCGACAATACGTTTTCAGACATGTATGACCTACAGCAACTGAGCCACGGAAATGGAAAAACCTATGGAGATGGTCAGCATGCTGTTGCACGCGAGGGGCAGGAGCCGGTCCAGGATGCTGACGGGATTGATATTTCGGATGCGCACCACGATCACTCAGGGCACGCCAATCTCCATGCGGCTCACGATTTGATTGTGTAGCAATTACTGATCGAATGGGCCGTGCTGCCTTCAGAACAGCAAGATCATCCGTGTCGGCCAAGTCGGCGTTCACCACAGCATTCGAGCATCCCTCGAGGCGCTCGCGACGCCATCAAGGCGATCCAGGATAAGACCAAGGTATCCAGGGTCGTAGAGGAGCTGCTCGATGGCTGGACGGGACCAGCCGTCGCCTTGGGACCTCTCGGCGCTCTCCCGCGACATCACCCGGCTGCTATATTCCTAAGGCCAGACCAGATGGTGAGCGACGGTTTGAACGAGGGAGTGGTAGGCGACACCGCGAAGCTGGTGGCAGATCGGCTGATAGCGCGGATGCTTCGTCGCGACCCTTCGTTGGTGGAGAGGGCGAGGCCGCTCATGCCCGCCAAGCCCAGTTCGCAGCTGGCCCTTCGTGCGCGAGTGGGAGGACCTCCTTGCGCTACCGCTCGGCAAGCTCGCATCGAATCTTATCAGCCGTGACCGCGAGATGGTGCGGCTGCGCAACAGTTCTCCGTTCTATCTTGCTGAGGGCGTTGACTTAGGCGACTACGACGCCAGGCTCCGCCTCGGAAGGGCGGCGCGACGGGTCGCCAAGCGAGCATCTGGAGCTTCACCCAAGGACCCCGGACGAGGGCAGAGAGCATCAAATGGAAAACCCCGCCGTCGCCGGCGGGGTTTTTTGTGTCCTACGAAATAGAGGGCGTTTAATTAGGGGCGTTTTATGCTCGTCGCCGCAGCGCGGAAAGGGCCTCTCCGAGAGCCGCCTTTTCCTAGGTCACCAGCTACGGGTCCTGAAGCTGAAACCGACGCTCGGGCCACCGCCGTAGTAGCCGTAGCCGCGGTCGTAATAACCCGGCCCTCCGTAGGAGCCGTAGCTGCGGCGCACCACGTACCCGTCATCATCGCCGTAGTAGCGCTGGTAGCGGGGGCCGCGGGTCCGGTAGCATCGTCCATACTCGTTGCAGACCAGGCGGACCTGGTCGATGGCGGAGGCTTCCGTCGAGCCGGCGGCGGTCGGATTGAGCGGGGCGGCGACCGCCGCCGATCCCAGCACCGCTGCGGCCACGGCGCCAAGTGCGATTGTCTTCATGTTCGTTTCTCCTCGATGTGAACTCAGTCGATCTCTTCGATGATGCGACGATCGCCCGGTTCGACGATGTAGTACCCACTTTTCTTGGAACGTGAGTCGTGATTCAAGGTCGGGATGATACCCGAAGCAAGAGAAGTCCACCTTTCGAGGAAAGATCGCAAGGTGCTTGAGGCGTGCTGT
>NZ_JASAUS010000310.1:0-4694 GCF_029953005.1 Bradyrhizobium sp. Mp27
CTCCGCCGTGTCCTGGCTTGGCTCAGAGACCTTTTGTCCCTCTTCCTGCTCTCACTCTGGCCAACGCTCAACTGTCCAGTTCAGCCCAATTCGGCTTATTAACGATCGACTCGATAAGGAATGGCCCGTGCTCCCTTGGGTTTTCGTGCCCACGGCTGCGCTCGGCCGCTCGGCTTTATCAAACCCGAATTGCTCAAGCTCCTGCCGAAAGCGCGGACAACGAACCTGCAAACGTGCTGCCGTGGCCTACCGCACTTACGATCGAAAGCCTGACGCGGTTGAAGACGCTTGCACTTCTGCCATGGAGAGGGAGAGCAGCACGGGCCCGACTTGGCGCCGAAAAAAGCGCGTAAATCGACGCTGTCCCTGCCGCGCCCGTGCCTGCAAAGTTAGCGACGACGTAACTCGGCGTCTCGGAGTTTTCCGAAAGTGACGCGCTGTCCCTATCACGCGTAACCCGGCCGCCAGCCTCGTCTCCTCGGCAAAGCCGCCGCCTCGGTCTTTCCGGAGACGGGTATGCCTCCAGAGCGCGCCCTGATGCTATTGCAAAGAAGTTCGCAAAGCACCTACCAGAGTAGGTTGGTCGACCGCGTTAGCGCGGCAGAGGAAATCCGGATCGATATCGGCCGCTACTTCGAACGTCATGCCGCAAGCCGGCGGGCCGCGGCTGTTGGGGCTTCCGGATCGTGTCGCCGCTGGCGACGGCCAGATCACGAGCTGAGGATACCGGAGGAGGTGGCTTTCGCCTTCTCATGCTTAGCGCAAAAGGCGGCTTCCTGCTGCGCAACGTATTGTCGTTGCTCATGGCGCGATTGTCAGCTTTGAGACCAACGTCCCCAAGTTAACGCTGACACAAAGTAGCAAGCGACTGGAGAACCTCCGATTTTCAAGCGGCACGCTGCTTGCTTCGCTCGGGGCACCAGCGGGCGCGGTTCCCCGCATATCCGCTCTTCGAGACCGAATGCATATATTCCGTCTGCTTCCGCCCACCTCGCAAGACGCGGCGAGCCCGGCCCGCCGACCCAGTCCAGGACAAGTCCCATGAAAAAGTCGCTCCTCCTCGCCGCATCGCTCTCCATGACCTGTTTGATGTCCGCGGCACTGCCCCAGAAACTGCCGGCTGCGATGCAGGCGGACGATCCTTTCCTTTGGCTCGAGGAGATCGAAGGGCCGCGCGCATTGGCTTGGGCTCGCGCCGAGAACGACAAGACGCTCGGCGCGCTCCAATCGGATCCCCGCTATCAGCGCTTCTATCAAGAGGCGCTCACCATCCTCCAGGCCAAGGATCGGATTCCGTACGTTTCCTTCGGACGGCGCGGTCTCGACAATTTCTGGCAGGACGAGAATCACGTGCGCGGCGTCTGGCGACGTACCACGTTTGAGAGCTATCGCGCCCAGGACCCGCGATGGGACACCATCCTCGACTTGGATGCGCTGGCTGCCGCGGAGAAGAAGAACTGGGTCTTTAAAGGGGGTAGCTGCCTGCCGCCCGAAGAGCGCCTGTGCCTGCTCAATTTTTCCGAGGGCGGCAAGGACGCCGTGTTCGTGCGCGAGTTCGACGCGGACGCCCAAGCCTTCGTCACCACCGGCTTCGACCTTCCGGAGGGAAAGCAGGGCGTCAGCTGGATCGACGGCGACACGATCCTGATCGCACGCGATTGGGGCGAAGGGACCACGACGCAGGCCGGCTACCCTTTCGTCGTGAAGGAGCTCAAGCGCGCTCAGCCGCTCGTTGAAGCGCGCGAGGTCTTTCGCGGCGAACCGACCGATGACGGGACGGAGCCATTCGCGCTGCGCGACAGTGAAGGCACGGTCCATGCGACCGGCGCGGTGCGCACTATCAGCACGTTCGAGTATGAGTATGTGCTCTTCGGGCCCAAGGGGCCGATCAAGCTCAACCTGCCAAAGAAGGCGACCATCGGCGGCATCGCCAGTGGCCGCCTGCTCGTGACGCTCAACGAGGAGTGGACGCCGTCCGGCGGCACCCGGTTCGCAGCCGGCTCGATCATCTCGTATGACCTGGCCGAATGGAAGCAGGATCCGCTGCGTGCCAGGCCGTCGCTCGTCTTCCAGCCCGGGCCTCGGCAGGCGCTCAGCGGGTTCAGCGCCACCAGGAACTTGTTGATCCTGACGACCCTCGACAATGTTCAGAGCAAGGCGTTCGTCTACAAGTATGATCAGGACGCCTGGCGGGCCACGCCGATCCCGCTTCCGGAGAATGCGAGTATCGGTCTACCTGCCGCATCGAATGAAACGGACGAGGTGATGTTCACCGTCTCCAGCTTTCTCAGGCCGACGTCGCTCTGGTATTTCGACGCCGCGACCGAACGCCTCGAGATACTGAAGTCGATACCTCCTAGGTTCAATGCGTCTAGACTTGTCGTGGAGCAGTTCGAGGCAACTTCGCGAGACGGCACCCGCATTCCTTACTTTGTGGTGCGGCCCAAGAGCGCGAGGTTTGACGGATCGACTCCAACCATTCTCTATGGCTATGGCGGGTTTCAGATTCCGCTCCTGCCGTCTTATGCGGGGGTTATGGGACGGCTCTGGCTCGAGCAGGGCAATGCATATGTCGTCGCCAACCTGCGCGGCGGCGGCGAGTACGGGCCGCGATGGCACGAGGCCGCCCAGGGGGCAACAAAGCAGCGCACATGGGATGATTTTATCGCCGTTGCGGAGGACCTGATCCGACGGAAGATCACCTCTCCGCGCCGCCTTGGCGTAGCCGGCGGCAGCCAAGGAGGCCTGCTGGTGGGGACCGCATTCACCCAGCGACCCGACCTCTTCAATGCCGCCATGGTGGAGGTGCCGCTGTTCGACATGGTTCGGTTCACCAAGCTGGCCGCCGGGGCCTCCTGGACCGGCGAGTATGGCGATCCCGCCATTCCCGAACAGCGCGAGTGGCTCGAGGCCTACTCGCCCTATCAGAAGTTGGTGCCGGCCAAGACCTACCCGACCCCCTTCATTCTCACCTCCACCAAGGACGACCGCGTGCATCCGGCCCACGGCCGTAAGGCAGCCGCGAGGCTCGCTGAGCTAGGCCAGCCCTATTTTTACTATGAGAACCTCGACGGGGGACATAGTGCCGCCGCCAATCTCATTGAAGATGCACGCCGGGTGGCGCTCGAATATACCTATGCATCCCGGCGGCTTGTCGATGAGTGATGTCGAGAAAACAATATCTCACTTCACATGATCGACCTTGGCGGCGACGTCAGCAAGCTCGTGTTTACTATATTCTCCGCAGACCGTGGTATCGCCCGGATTAGAGCGTCAGGGCGGCGCTGTCGGTCATCATCACGGGCATACTTGAAGCTGCCGGCGGCAGGGACATGGACGTCCTCGACCTGCCGCTATCTCGCGCGGGTCGTTCGTCGCCCGTGAACAAGCCTCCAAGCTCTTGATCGGGAGTCGCTTTTTCAGCTGAGCGCGGTTCGAGATTTGCAGGGAACGGAGGCTCGGGAGGCCAAGAGCCTGCAATTTCGATTTTGGATTTCCCTGCCGCTGCGAACCGTGATTCTGTGGTGCATCGGAGGGACCGATGCGACCGAAGAAACACAGGACGAATGGCTCGAACGATCTGTTCCGGGCACGGCTGGACCAGATCATCAACATGAAGCACGAGCTGGTTCTGCTCGCCGGCAAGGTCGATTGGGACTGGATCGACGGCGAGGTCGCGCCGCTCTACAGCGAGAATGGCCGGCCCGGGATCGCGACCCGCTTCATGATCGGATTGCTGCTGCTCAAGCACATCTCCGGCCTGTCCGACGAGGGGGTGTGCGAGCGCTGGGTCCACGATCCCTATTTCCAGTTCTTCACCGGCGAGGAATTCTTCCAGCACGTTTTCCCGCACGAGCGTTCGGACCTGAGCCACTGGCGCAAACGGCTCGGCGACAAGCTGGAACGGCTGCTGGCCGAGAGTCTGCGGATCGCACACCAGGCCGGTGCGTTGCGCAGCCAGGACCTCAAGCGCGTCACGGTCGGTCGAGTCACCCCGGGGAATCTCACCCCGAGGTGCTCACGAAACCGGACGTGAATCTCCCGATTCATCCGGCTTCTATCTTCCAGCCGCAGGTCGAATGCCGACTCGCCACAAATAAAGCAGGTTCGGATCGCGCTGCGCGAGCCGTCCCAAGCAATATACTGAGGCGACTTTCCGGCCTTTCAACCGCTTGTATTTCCGCCTCGTCCAACGGGCGAGCGCGTCGTTAACGTGACGAAGGACGTTGACACATTCCGTGCGATAAAACCGTCCGTAATAGTTCAGCCATCCTTGCACGACAGGATCAATCAGCTTGGCGAGTTCTTCAAGACTCCAGTGGTTTCGCGTCGAACCCAGTCGCCATGAGCGAATGGTCTGTCGGATTCCTTTGGCAGCCTTGTTGCTGATTGCCGGGAGGAAGTTGAGGAACTTCTTGCCCTTTCGATCGCGAGCGCCGCGCGGCTGGAAGGTGTAGCCAAGGAAGTCGAACGAGATGTGTTCGCATTCCTTTTTCCGTTTATTATCCTTGCAGTAGACGATCCGGGTTATTCTCCGGGTGGAGTTCCAGACCGCATTCCGCAAGACGTTTTCGGATCGCCACCCCCCCGCGGGTCACTTCAAATTCCTCCGGGTGTGGTCAGTCAAATTCCTCCACCCGCGAGGCAGGACAAGGGACTGTTAGTTTGAGTTTGTTTCCCGGGCAAGAGCTTCA
>NZ_JASAUS010000311.1:0-4687 GCF_029953005.1 Bradyrhizobium sp. Mp27
CACGCCTCAAGCACCTTGCGATCTTTCCTCGAAAGGTGGACTTCTCTTGCTTCGGGTATCATCCCGACCTTGAATCACGACTCACGTTCCAAGAAAAGTGGGTACTAGCTTGAAGGGCTTATAACGTACTAAGTTGTTCGCCGCTCATTTCGATCATCCCCTACAAGGTACCACAATTGCCAACACGCGATACCTACCTCATTTGGTAACGTGGCAGCAAAGGAGGCAGTGAACGCGATACGGCCAGAGCCCATAGGCTGTAAAGCGCGCGTCCGTGTGCTGTCGCTTTGCCCACCGGTGCCGGCCCAGAGGCTGAGAACTGGGGCGATCGGATGGAGGATGGTGCCGGCTGCGCGTAGATGGCTGGCGGCGGCAAAGTCGGTGAGCGCACGTACATGGAGCAGCAATCAACATTCAATAATTGTTTAAGATTCTCCAAGCCGCTGGAACGGGCGATCGCTTCTACCCTGCTTCGAAGGCTTCACTGGCAGCCTGCTCGGCCTGTTGACGGCCCTGCCCTCTGAGCCAACGAGCGCTTCTGGACGGGCCACATGAAAGCGACTTTGAATCGCGGTGGATGCCCTCGACGGCTGGAAGCCGATTCGGCCGGCTGGCGTATATGATCCATTAGAACCATCTCGGCGGCTCGCGCAACCAGGCGACCGCCAGGCACTTAACCGCCGCGGCACCGCTATACGGGATCATCCAGAGGTTCTTGCCGACCGAATGCGAAATCCATGCTTCGATACGACGAGCTAACTGCCGGCGCAAACTTGCGATGTTCGGCGAAGCTTGTCCGGTGTCAGCTAGCGGGTTGGGTTAGGTGAAGCAATAGACGTTGCAAGCACCCCGCGCGGGAAAACGGCGTTGATGGACAATGGCGGCAATACCCTTGCGTCTCGAGTTTAGCTGGAGGCTTGCTTTTTCTCTCGCACGCAGGCTTACGTCCTGTGGCTCTCGAACGTGTGCGGCGCAATGTGGCACTCGGGCCGATCTTGAGACGTATAAACGCTGTGATCGTATGAACTTGTAGCAGCGCGGCTCGAGATAGACGACCAGAGACATGCTCCAGATGGCAGCCGTCCCTAGTTGACGATCAGCACTACCGGCTTGTCAACCGAGTGGCAGGGTCCCCTAGCCAAGGTGGTACAAGTCGACGTCCTCGAGGGTGTAGGCGCTGAAGCTCCCGAAATGGGCGAACAAGTTGTTGCGCTTGGCGCCGCAGCTGATCCGGTGATCCGGTCGGCGAGGCCGCGGCCCAGAGGCTATCGGGCGAGCGCATCGGCGCCTCGCGGAAGATGCGAGCATCGATTGAGCGCCAGCCTGCAGATCGCAGCGTCAGGACAGGACGACCTAGTCACGTGAATCTAATGTTCGCCACATAAAGTCTGCTGGGTTTTGTGGCAGAAGCGTTTGACGGAAGCCAAAATCTGGTCTGCGGACTTGGTCCATTTGAAGGGCTTCGGGTTTTGGTTGTGCAGGTGGATGAAGGTGCAGATGTCGGCCTCGAGTTGCCCGACGGAGGTGTCGTCTAATCGCTGCTGGGACGTCAAGCATTTAGTTTCGTCAAGAGACGCTGCCGGGTGCGTGGTTGTCTTCGCGGTCGACATTGGTCGCCGCATGATGGAGCTTCGCGGACGAGCCTTCAATGTGGACGACGCACTTTGCTGAGTCAGCATGCAACCCCATCAGCGGAATGGCTCGGCTCACGTCCCGGCAGGGATACCTTAGGCGTTCAGGTTCTGAACGCTATCCGAGCTTATGCGGCAGCTCCGGCATTCGGATTGAACAGCTCGCCGGTCTTAAGCATCGTATGCTTATCACCGCCAGTTTCCGTGCCACAGCCACGGTGGCTCTTTTGAAGCCGATCCTCTCCCGGAGATGCCGTCCCCACGTCCGCAGAGCGCTGTCGGTTGAGCTGCGCGTCAGAATGACCGCTGCCGCTTCATAGAGAAGCCCACGCAAATGGCGGTCGCCACGTCGGGATATATGGCCATCATAATCGACTTCTCCGGATTGGTAGCGGCGCGTTGTCAGGCCGATCCACGCGCCAACAGATCGGGATTTCCTAAAGTTGTCAGGCTCCTCAATAGCTGTGGCAAAAGAGCTTGCGGTGATCGCACCGATGCCCGGAATCGACATGAGGATGCGGCAGGCCTGACTCTCGCGCGCATCCCGAACCAACTGGCGACCGAGTTCGGCGGCGCGGATGCGAATGCCACGCCAGGCTTCCAGCATCGGAAGCACGATGGATGCAAGTCCGTCCTGATCAGCCAGAAGGTTCCGGACGTTCTCGAAGGTGCTTCCCTTTCCGGCGGGAACAAGCAGACCGAAGGTCTTCATGACGCCGCGGATCTGGTTCGAAAGCTCGGTGGTGATCCGGACCAGCCGCGTGCGCGCCGCGACAAGCGTGCGGGTCAGCATGCTGTTGAATCCCTTCACGCGCACCTCACGAAAGAACCCGACTTCCGCGAGCTGCGCCAGACCATCGGCGTCGTTCGCGTCCGTCTTGTTCGCCGCCATATCGAGCGCCGCTTTATCATGGCGCGCATCGACGCAGATCGCCGGCAATCCTTCGGTGCGCAAAGAATGATAGAACCATACCGACAGCGGTCCCGTCTCGAACACCACGCGTTTCACGGCCGGCGCCCGCTTGCGGATGAGCGCGGCGATGACACTGGGATCAGATGCACACTTGCCGCGCCAGATCCGTTCACCTGCTCGACGGATCGAGACCGCCGTCTCTTTCATCGACACATCGAGACCGATATACTCTTCCATGGCTGTTCTCCATTCGATGCTTGGGCCCGGCGTCCAGTCGTGAGCCCGTATTTCCATCCTATCGGGGAACAGCCACCCTCCAAGACTATTGATTGTCTTCAGGGCAACACGCTCCTGCGATTACCCCATGTGGACGCCCCCTCACGGCATCGCTGTGCCAAAGTGGTGTCGTTGACCATCACTTGAACGGAGGCGTCCATGTCGGAATTTAGCATAATCGCGTTGGATCTGGCGAAGAATGTGTTCCAGATGCACGGCGCGGATGCATCAGGAACCGTGCTTTTCCGCAAGAAGCTGCGCCGGGATCAGATCCTTAAATGTCTTGCCGCGCAGCCGACGTGCACGGTCGCAACGCGACTTTGCGGCATGGCTGGGGCTTACCCCGCTGCAGCGCTCCACCGGAGGCAAGCAGAAGCTCGGCAAGACGTCACGTATGGGCGAACGAACCCTGCGACGACTACTGATCATCGGCGCGAGCGCGGCCGTGCGCTGGGCAATGCGCAAAGGCTCGACAGCGGATTCTTGGCTTGCGCGCATGCTTGCCCTCAAGCCGCCCATGCTGGTGATCGTCGCCCTCGCTAACAAGATGGCGCGCATCGTCTGGGCATTGATGGCGAGAGGCGGAACCTATCGGGCTCCGGCTGCGGCGAAGTAGTTCCGCGGCAGGGACCGTGAGTGTGAGAAGGTCAACCGGAGAGTATGGCGCACGGTCACGAGACAGGAATGGGAAAACCAGATCATGGATACGCGCCTCGAGCACGCGAAGTTGAATTGGACCCGTTCCGCGAACTCCCATACGGGCCAGCGGCATGTGGCAGCCGCAACAAAAGGCCGAACACATGTCAGCGCCCGACCACGCTCCGCACTCTTCGAAAGATTCTTCTTGCACCAACGGGGGCGTCTACACATGTCCATGACGATATGGACATCGAGGCCTTCAGGAACTTGAGCATCGATCTCTTTTAAAAACTTCAAGACTCGACTGCCCGGTGGCGCTTGTAGCATTTGCCGATGACGAACCCCGAGGCGACATCGAGCGCGGCAAACAGCGTGGTCGCACCATGCCGCACATAGCTGTGCGTACGACGCTCCGGTATGCCGGGCATCATTGGCAAGACCGGCTGCTCGCGATCGAGTGCCTGAATCTGGCTTTTCTCATCGATGCTGAGGACAAGGGCTCGGTTCGGCGGGGACAGGTAAAGCCGACGATGTCGCGTGCCTTGTCGACGAGCCGCGGATCGCTCGACAACTTGAATGTCTGGCTACGGTGCGGTTGCAAGCCGAACGCCGACCACATTCGGCGGATCGTGGTGCGGGAAAAGCCAGTTTCCGCAGCCATCGAGCGGATCAACCATTGCGTCGCCTCGGCCGGCGTCGTACGCAGCGTGCGATCGATCATGGCGGCAACCTGATCGTCGTTGATGGTGCGAGGGCGGCCAGGGCGTGCCTCGTCAAGCAAGCCATCACAGCGATCCTTCAAAAATCGGCGGCGCGACTTGCCAACGGTGTGTTCGTGGAGGCCGAGTTCGGCAGCCACAGACTTGCTTGGCAAGCCATCCGCCCACCGCAGGATCGCGCGGCATCGCTCAGGAAAGCAACCGCGCAGCACGATGACGACGAACTTGCCTCTCCAAGTACGCCCGCTCCTGCGGACTCAGCACCAACGGCGCGATCGGCCGGCCTTTCCCACCTGCATTCGCCACAAGCGCTCTCCTCTCTCGAGATTCAAGCTATCAACCAATGCGACGAACTTGCGTTCCGGATGACTAGGGTCTGTACCTAAATAGCGCCACGTATTCTCTTGCCTACGTGTTGATTCGGGGGCGAGAGAATGCGCGCTGGTTTGTTTTGGCTGAACGACAGGCAATGGGCGCGTATCGAACCGCATCTGCCGAGGGGACTGACG
>NZ_JASAUS010000312.1:0-4649 GCF_029953005.1 Bradyrhizobium sp. Mp27
AAGCGCTATCGCCGACTCTCGACCTCTGAGAATCGCCTCCTTCGGCTCGGCGGTCGATTAAGTTGACGATGCCCCCTGATGAGCCAGAGCCTCCCTTCTCGAAAAGCCTGATCAGTCTCAAATTGTCTGACGACGGACAATCGTTGCCACTGTCTCAGCCAGGCTGCTGTCATCCGAAAGACGGCAAATCCGGGCGCGGGTCCACCCTTCTTCCCGAGCTCGTCAGCTTCTCGAAAGCCAACCTTCCTAGCATTCAAGCCCGGTCTCTAGATGCCGATGCCGCCCATGCTGAACTAGGGGGCCCGCTAGTGGATCTGCAGGAGATTTTGTTATCAGAAAGGAGAGCTTTATGGATTCCAATCGGATAAGCGGTGCCGGCGCGCAAGGGTCTCCAACGGGTTACGTCCGGACACAGGAGGATCATGATCTATTTAGGCAGGCCGCGAATGAAGCCCGGTCATTATCATCTGCCGGGCCTGTGTCGGCACAGACGCCGATTTGGCGTTCGAGCGCTCCATACGGAAGCTTTTCACGCGATGGCTACTCTTGGAACAACGACGTATGGGGCCCGCACCCTGGGCCTCAGACGATTTCGGTGAGTGCAGCCAACCGGTGGAGCGTGTGGTCGAACCAGCCCAATACTCCTGGCATCAAGAGCTATCCGCACGTGGCTTTCAATATCGGGAAACCGCTCAGCTCAATCAACACTCTGAGCTCGAGCTTCAATCAGGAAGTTCCCACTGGCGGCGCCTGGGATGTCGCCTACGATATCTGGGACAGCTCAGACCGACATGAGATAATGCTCTGGACAAACTACACCGGAAACTCGGACGGGAGCGGCAACGTTAAGCCCATTTCATATCATTATGCCCCTTCCGGTGCGGCGATTCCGGTCTACAGCAATGTCAATGTAGGCGGGGCGACTTGGAACGTGTTTGAAGGCGAAGGCTCCGATGGTCACAAGGTCATCTCATTGCTGCGCACTTCGAAGACCAACAGCGGGACAGTGGACATCAAGAGTATCCTGCAGTGGATCAAGTCGAAGGGGTACTTTGGCGACATAAACGTCGGTAGCGTCCAATACGGCGTCGAGATTACCTCGTCCCCGGGGGGAAAGAACTTCAATTTCAACAACTGGTCCGTGACTTCGAAGTGAAGTCCGCGCGGGCGGTAAGGTGAGCTGCGCTATGCCAATGAGCCACGCTGACTGACGGCCTTGGCTTGCCGCTCACATCCCGACCGCCACGATCCCGGCCTCAACCGAACCTATGCCGAGATGGCAAGCCATTACGGCACGGCCATCTCGCAGCCCGGCCGCGGCGCCCAAAAGATAAGGCAAAGGTCGAAGTTGCGGTGCAAGTCGCGCAGCGATGGATTTTGGCGCGGCTGCGCAACCAACGCTTCTTTTCGTTGGCGTGACCTGCCACTGAGCATTTCCTCCAGAAGGATTCAGAGTCCGCCCCGAAGAAGGACGGACAGATGAAGCGAGCAAGGTTCATGGAAGAGCAGATTATCGCAGTGTCGAAGGCGCATGAGGCCGGGGCGAAGACGGCCGACCTAGCTCGCAAGCACGGGGTCTCCGAAGCGACGATCTACAATTGGAAGGCCAGCTCGCAATGGTTGGCACGCAAGATCGCCGCGATGGGGCATACCGTCCGCATTATTCCGGCTCAATTCGTCAAGCCTTATGTAAAGTCCAACAAAAGTGACATCATCGATGCCGCAGCGATCGCGGAAGCAGTGACGCGACCAACAATGCGCTTCGTCGAAATACGGTCGCCCGAACACATTGACCTGCAAGCGCTGCATCGTGTTCGCGATAGGATGATTTCGCAACGGACGTGCCTCATAAATCAGATGCGCGCTTTTTGCCTTGAATATGGGATCGCTATTCACCAGGGCGCCGGCAAGTTCAAGGCAGATCTGCCGAGGGTTTTGGCAGATGAATCGAATGATCTAACGTCGGCCATGCGTCGCATTCTTGCATCTACATTCGACGAGCTGCGGCAGCTGGAGCTGCGGATTGCTGAAGTCAACCGCGAGATTGAGGCGATTGCCTCTCAAAGCGATACTGCACGTCGATTAATGACTATCCCGGGCATTGGGCCACTCGCGGCGACAGCGCTTTTGGCAGCAGCTGGATCTGCCCCACAGTTCAAAAAGGCCCGCGATATGGCAGCTTGGCTGGGTCTTGTTCCTAGAGAATACTCTACGGGAGGCAAAACGAAGCTCCTGGGGATAAGCAAGCGCGGCAACCGATATCTGCGCCGGATGATCATCCACGGCGCCCGCTCCTGCGTGACACATCTTGATCGCTCGCGATATCACCTTGGCGCCTGGCTTGATGGACTTCAGGCACGCATGCACACTAACAAGGTCACCGTCGCCTTGGCGGCAAAGATTGCGCGGATCGCATGGGTAGTGATGACTAAGCCCGGCGCAAGCTACGAACGGCGGGATCCGGCCTTTAGCTGATCCCGTTTGTTCCAGACTGCGACCCTACCGTACGGTCTGGGAGTAAAAGGGGTGCAAAAAAGGATTTCAATATCAACTAGATGTACAATCGAATCGGTCTTGAAGCGGAAGTCGGGTCATCGAGTCGTTCTTAAAGTCGCAATCGAGTCGTTCTCAAAACGCGAGCTCCAGGAATATCAACGGGATAGCCGAGTCGTTTTCAAAGTGGCCTCACACAAATATGTGCGAACACTTTGAAAACGACTCGATTTCGTTTTCGAATCGACTCGATCTCAGAACTCCCTGATCAGCCTGCCGAATGGGGTCCGAAAAAGTGAGGGGGTCTAATCAGCTTCGTCGCGTCTGCAACGCCTGCACCTCCCATCCAATCGCCATCGAGGACGACATGAAGCAGCCAGCATCGACGTTCGTGTTCCATGAACAGGAAGTCGCCGGCGTCGCGTTTCGCGCCATGGTCGAGACCGGACGCGTGGTGCTGCAGATGCAGAACTCGAGCGGTCGCGAGTCCAGTGTTGACCTCATCGCGAGGCATTCGCCCTGCCGTGTCTCTGCTACGCCGAAGATGGCTGGCAGCGTCGCGGCATGATTTCAGGCCCGCGGGCTGGGCCGTCTGTCACGACACCGCGCGCGAGCCACGTATGTTTCTAGGATACCTTCACTCCGACGACGTGCGCCTTCTGAACCACGAATTCGGCCTCCATCGAAGGAACTTCCTTGGTCATCAACTTCAGTTCAAGGATTCGATAGCTGGCCGGGCGCTGAAGCAGATCATGCTGCATGATCCGGTTCGCGCGGCCCTTTTCCGCAAGGCCGACGCGTCGCTGGATAACTGGGCCGAGCAAGTCGCTTCCGAAAAGCCGGCGTGCCCCACACGACTGGCGATCCAAAGACGCGAGCTTACTCGACTCGGGAAGCGTCCGAGGGAGGGTGTTTCCTCCCTTCGGCCATCACCTTATCCGTTGACCGTCGGCTACTTTTCTGACTCAATCAAGCCGTTTATGGACCGGTCTTAACAACCTCGGGGGCGGCATGGATTCGATCCTTCGCGTTCTGATGCCCTTCTTCGGGCCGAAGAACTATTCTGAGATGCTCTAGAAGAACGCTTTGGCGGATTTCTGGCTGACCTTAGCCTGCTCGTTCCTGGTGAGGTACGATCCTTGGATTAACGGTCTTTTCTTGCGAGTTGAGCATCTGCCCGGCGTCAAGGAATTCGCCACGGCTATTAAAGCTCCTGAGGTGAACGTGGGCGGCTTCGCGCTTGCTTTGCTGGTGCTCATCTTCAGCAGGGTCACCCGATTCCATGATCGGATTTCGGACATATTTAAGATCAGGGCGAGGTTCGACCGCGCTAACATCCTTCTCCCTCTGGCTGTCATGTCGGGTGCGCAGATGTCGGCCCGTCAGGTGGCAAATCTCAAACGCGACCGCCATCCCCTCGTGAGAGCGACGTTCTACAAATACGCGTCCAGCCGAAGCGAACATCCGCTCGTCGACAAGCACGACATCGAAAGCGCATTGGAGGCTTGGCACATATTGGGTTGCCTTGGAGTGGCTCTTCATACTCACAGGCTTCGCGGTCTTATCCGCCTTCGCCAGGGCAGCTTGGTTTCTGATCATTTTTTGGACCGCCTCGATGGCCGCGCTTCTATTTATGCATCTTCGGTATGGATTGCTGGAACGAAGGGCGGATCCCCAGATCCAACAGATAGCCGGGAATGCCGAGGCAAGTGCAGGCAACCGCCAAGCATTCACAGAGGCGGCCATCTGATGTGGTACAAGATCGGGAAGGATATCATCGTCCGGAGCGAAAACGCAGCCAAGCCGGAAACACAGAGTTCGGCCTATCTTAAGAAGCTGATCTCGCGTCTCGAGCCAATTCATTCCAGCTTCGACTTTGGCTGCGGCAAACTGCGTTACGAACGGGCAATAGCCAAAACCACCGGCGAACTTGCGTTGGTGGATTCGGAAGTGCAGCTTTCAAGGGGTCAAATGATCCGCGGTCGTTCGACCACCATCCGCGATTACGTCGGCAAATCAAATCACGTCCACGCCCTCACCGTGGGTGGCGAAGACGGCGTCGTACTGTCGCTCGACTCGACCTCGATTAAAGCTCACCGGTGTGCCTCCGGCGGAAAAGGGGGGAGCACAATCAAGCAATCGGCCGCTCGCGCGGA
>NZ_JASAUS010000313.1:0-4636 GCF_029953005.1 Bradyrhizobium sp. Mp27
TCGCGGTTGGAGGTGATGGGGTTGGCTTCACAACCGAATCCTACGCCGTATCAGCGCTTTACACCACGCTCGCCAGCCCTCAGGCGCACTCTTACGAATAAGACGGGCTAGTGTACGGGCTATTGCTGACGCTCAGCATGTCTAGCGGCCCCGAGCCGGTGTCCTGGTGGCAGCCAGAGCTGCTCCTGCTCGCGGCGCCGGGGGTGGGCCTTGTGGTCGGGGGTGCCAGCGCGTTCAAGGTGGCCCAGCTCTCGTCCGGCGGCCAGGCCGTCGCCCTGATGCTGGGTGGTGAGGAGGTGCCCGGCACGACCACCGACCCGCGCGAGAAGCGGCTGCTCAACGTCGTCGAGGAGATGGCGCTGGCCGCGGGCGTGCCGGTGCCCCCCGTCTATGTTCTGGCGGAGCCCGGCATCAATGCCTTCGCGGCCGGCTACGCGCCGGGCGATGCCGTAGTGGCCGTCTCCCAGGGCTGCCTCGACTACTTGACCCGCGACGAGCTGCAGGGCGTGGTGGCTCACGAGTTCAGCCACATTCTCAATGGCGACATGCGGCTCAACATCCGGCTGATCGGCCTGATCTTCGGGATCATGGCGCTGTCCATCATGGGCCGCATGCTCATGTTCGCGTCCGGCGGCCGCTCTTCGGGAAGGAATGATTCCCGTGGCGGCCTCGTGCTGCTGGGCCTGGGCGTGTTTGTGCTGGGCCTGGTGGGAGCGTTGTTCGGTCGGCTGATCATGGCGGCGGTGTCTCGGCAGCGCGAGTACCTGGCCGACGCCAGCGCCGTCCAGTTCACGCGCAACCCCGACGGCATTGGCGGGGCGCTCAAGAAGATCGGCGGGCTGGCCGAGGGGTCGCGCATCGACAACCCCCAGGCCGCCGAGGCCGGCCACATGTTTTTCGCCAACGCCTTCGCCGGCGAGGGGTTCGCCGGACTGCTGGCCACCCACCCGCCCCTCGTCAAGCGCATCCGCCGGCTCGATCCCCAGTTCAACGGCCAGTTCCCGGAGGTGCGGGCGGTCAGCTTCGATCGGGAAGAACCCGAAGGCCCCCGCCGCGTCCCGCCGTTCGCCAAAATGCCGAGGTTACCGGGGCTGCCGCAGGTGCCGTTACCGGTCTTGGGGTTCGCCGACGAAGCGGCGTCCCGGGTCGGCCACGTCGATCCGGGAGAAATTAGCTGCGCCCAGGCGCTGCACGACGGCATGCCCGACGTGCTCCGGGTAGCCGCCCAAGAGCCGTTCAGTGCTCGCGCCCTTGTCTACGCCCTTCTCCTGGACCCGCGGCCGGACCTGCGGGACCTCCAGCTGACCCAGCTGAAGGCCGGAGCTGAGCCGCAGGACTTCGCCGAAACCTTGCGGCTGGTCGCCCCTGTCCAGGCCCTGCCGGACACGCACCGGCTGCCTCTTCTGGACATGGCCATGCCCGCCCTGCGGCAGATGTCGCCCCGCCAGCACCGGACTTTCCGCGCGCAGGTCGAGGTCCTCATGATCGCCGACCCGCGGCTGAGCCTGTTCGAGTACACCCTCCGCTGTGTGCTGCATCGCCATCTCGACGCCCAGTTCCTGCCGCAGCGTCAGACGCGTCCAGTGCACAGCTCGCCGCAAAAACTGGCGCACCCGGTCGCGACAGTGTTGGCGCTGTTGGCTTGGGAAGGCCAGCCGAAACCCAACCAGGCCGCCCGGGCTTTCGATACGGGCATGCGCGGCTACATCGGCGGCGACCACACCCAACGCTTGCCGCCCCGCGCGGAATGCTCCCTCGCCGAGTTCGACGCGGCACTGCAAATGCTCAATCAATCCGTCCCGGCCATCAAGCGCCGGATCGTCGTCGCCTGCGCGACCTGCATCCTCGCGAACCAGCAGGTCACCCTCCGCGAAGCGGAGCTGCTCCGCGCCATTTGCGATACGCTCGACTGCCCGCTGCCGCCGCTCGTCGCGGGGGAAGCGGAAAGACGATGAACGACATCACAGCAAGGCTGTCTATGTCGCAGCACTCGATGACGCTCCACTCGAAATGCGTCAGCTCGTAGCACATCAAGCCCCTAGCGGAGGACTTGAACCACTCTCCGCTGATTTGTGCCAGAGTCAGTTGAGTATAGAACCTAGTCTAGAGCCTTGGCGCGCATTCCAATGTGTTGGGTGCGCTCAGGCGGTATCACGAAACGGCGCAGGTGGCAGTGGATGCCCAGCGAATCTTGCTGCCGCATGTCGAGCGCTATCCCGAAACCTACGGAGGGCTGACACGATTCATCGTGAATCCATTTTGCAGCGATACCGTGATGCTGCGGGAATAGCAGCGAACAGAGCGCTTGTTGAACGGGTAGCAACCGCCTTCGACCAGGACAGCGCAACTTCAACCGGATGTTCCGGGTAAGGGTCAAAACGCGAAAAACTCAACGAGAGCAAACTCAGTCCGCTAAGCCCCATTGAACGGACCTCAAGGGAGACTTCAATGATCCTCCCGTTGAAGAGATGCGCGCCAGATCGAACAGGGCATCGCGGCGGGGCTAAGATGCCTCGCGTTGACCATGATTTCGAGTTTACATTTGCCCAATCTGGGCGATGGCAGGGCAGTTGCAATGACGGCTCAGCCCCACAAGACCGCAAAAGAGGAGTACGAGGAGCAAGTTCGCATCCTCGTCCGTATCGTTTCAGCCTGCACTTTGGGGCTTCTCGCTTTCGCTGCGGGCCTGCTGATTGGGACCTTTCTGTTTTCGTGATCGAAGATGAGTGACCGGCCCTCCGGGCGCGGTTCTGTTTGGTTTGGGCTTCACGAAAGTTACAAGTTTCGCTTTGCCATGGATTTCGCACGATCACATGCGCGCCGCTGGACGACAGCGGCTTGATCCATGTCGTACGTCGTTAAGTATCAGCTGTCGCAACCTGCCTCCTTCGGAGGGGTCGACATCGCCGGGCTGCAATAAAAGCGGGCATCGGCCTAAGGGGCTGTTCTTCAGCCAACGTAGGGGGTAGAAGCGCCGCTCAACAAATGGAGCGGCAATGGCTAAAAAATTGAAGAAGATCGTTCGCCGCGAATACACTGCGGCCGACGTCAAGGAATTGCGCGCTCATTCGAAGGCTAGGACGCCTGTGGCGAAGATCGCAAAAGCGATGAAGAGAACTGAAGCGTCTCTTCGTCAAAAAGCGATGGCGCTCAGTATGCCGCTGGGGCACAGGCGCTAACTACAAAATGCGCGATACGTCAGCGGACTTTATGAATTCCGGTGCGCATCGTGCGTCTTGGCCTGACTTCGGAAACCGTCTCACGCGCCCTCTCCACGCTTCGCGGGGGTGGCGCACGATAGCACGGCCCAACGCTACGCGCTGGCGCTGGCCGCCCGAGAGCTGGCGTGGCCTGCGCTGTAGCAACTCGCCGATGCCGAGGATCTCAGCCGCCTCCAGCAGCAGCACTTGCGCAGTCGCCTCGCTGGCTGGAGCCTTGCGGAAAGCGCCAGCTGTTCGAACCTGTCGGCTTCGGGTCAAAATCCGCATTGACCGCCGCGAAGTCCAACTTCCGCTCTGCCCCTGTTAACGGACATCGTCAGACGGTCAGTCGGGTCCGCCACCAGTTGCAACTCAAAAAGACCCGCGCGCGAAGGGGAACCGAATGCGCTAGGTCGCATTTCTAGACGTACAGGCACACTTGCTACGTCAAGCTGACCCTTTCACGACAACTTCCGAAAGGATGGCGACCATGCCACGGGTGAAGCAAGCTGCGAAGCACGTACGCGCAACCAAAGCCGCCGCCGTCACGGCACTCGGTACGGCCGGACTGGGTCTCTCGCTGGCGGGGAGCGCATCCGCGCACACGATACCCACTGCTCATATCCCGCATTCTGACAACATCTCGCCCAATCAGCGCTTCGTTCTTGGCGAAGAGGAAATGGCCGACGTCAGTCTCGCCACGTTCTATCTCTTCGATAAGGAAAATGCTGGAAGCGACGTGCAGCTAGCCGCCGTTGTTGTTCGCCGAGGTTGCGGTGGCTGCCGTGGGTGCCGAGCTGTGCGTGGTTGCGGTGGCTGCGGGGGTTGCGGCGGCTGCTGCGCACGCTGGGGACGGTGCCGCTGGTGCTAAGTTCCACGACCTAGCGGATGAACGATAAAACTTAACGAACAATCGTGCGGGCATCTCCGCCGCAGGTCGGCGATGATATCCCCCCTGTAGCCTGCTTCTCAGTACATCCGTGAAACCGAAGCGTCGACCGATGTTATAGGGTCTTCAGATTTTCAGCGCTCGTCTTTCCGCGCCTCGGATCGGTCTTCTCCTCGAAGGAGACCTTCTGCCCCTCGGCTAGTCCATGAAGGCCCGCACGCTCGACGGCGCTAATGTGAACAAATACATCCGGCCCACCATTGTCCGGCTGAATAAAGCCAAAGCCCTTCTGGCCGTTGAACCACTTCACGACACCCGTTGCCATTATCCGTCTCCAACAATACCCACGAAAGAGTTCGTTACCCACAATCCGTGTGAGCAAATTCGATCCAGCGATGTCTTGGAAAGGCCCCCTCGGGGCGCGGCCATCAAGTCATTCAGAGCTGGCCCCGCAAATTCGGACAGTAGCTTGAGTGGATTTTCTGCCTGACAGCGGCGAGGATTCTTGCTGCGAATCAGGAGCGAAGATGACGAAGAAGAGCCGCCG
>NZ_JASAUS010000314.1:0-4607 GCF_029953005.1 Bradyrhizobium sp. Mp27
CGGATGGCTCGCATCGACCGCGCTCGGTGCCGTTGCCGGCGGCGCCACAGGCGGGGTCGTTGGGGCGCTGACGCAGGCCGGCGTATCCGATGAGGAAGCACCACTCTACGCTGAAGGTGTGAGGCGCGGCGGCACGCTGGTTTCAGCTCGTGTGCCGGATGCGGATCGGGCGCGATACGAAGCGATCCTGAATCGGTCCGCCGTCAACCTGCGCGACCGGAGCGCAGCCTGGCAGAAGGCAGGGTGGAAAAATTATGATCCATCCGCCCAGCCTTATGGCGCGGAGGAGGTCCGGAGAGAGCGCCAACTCTACGGCACCGGCCTGCGATGAATTACCCGGCGGCCCGCCAAGGCGGGTCGCCCTTTTCTTGCGTATGTTTGCCCATCGAACTCAGGAGCCGAAGATGAGTCGCGGAATGCCATCAATGACCGCCCTCTTGGGTATGCTCGCAATCGCCGGTTACCAAAATCGGGACAAGCTCGCCGACATGTTTCGCAACGCTACCTCCGGTCAGCCGGCGGGTGCCAAGGATTCCCTGAGCGGTATGCTCGGCAATCTTGGCGGCCTTGTGGGAGGCGGCGGCGTGAGTTCGCTGCTGAACGGCGGGATCGGCGAGTTGCTCGAGCACTTCAAGCAGAACGGACAGGGCGATGCGGCCCAATCCTGGATCAATCAAGGGCCAAACCGGGAAGTCACCCTGCCCGAACTCCAGCACGCTATCGGTCCGGACGTCCTTCAAAAACTGGAGCAGCAGACCGGCCTGTCGCAGCAGGAGATTCTCGACCGATTGTCTCGCGAGCTGCCGGCGGCGGTGGACAAATACACGCCTGACGGACGTCTTCCGGCTCCATCGGGATCGCAAGGCTAGGGGAGAGACATGAGCATCATCTGGACGATCATCATTGGCTTCGTCGCAGGCGTCATCGCGAAGTTCATCATGCCTGGCGACAACGAGCCCTCCGGCTTCATCCTGACCACGATCCTGGGAATAGTGGGAGCGTTCGTTGCGACCTATCTTGGCCAGTCACTAGGCTGGTATCGGCCCGGAGAAGGCGCAGGGCTGGTGGGGGCGGTCGTGGGCGCCATCATCGTGCTTTTTGTCTACGGTTTTGTGGCCCGTCGCAGTCGACGGGCTATCTAACCGCGGTGACCGGAAATTCTTCGCGTAAACGCGAGTATCCGTCCGGCGCGAAAGGCACAAACAGATGAAATGGATGCTCGTTGTTCTGGTAGGAGGCATGACACCGGTCAACACCGACCTGGTCTTCGACAAATTCGCCGATTGCCTTGCCGCCGAGGAGCAGATGCGAAAGCACTACACCGACGCCTTCGAGGTCTGGGACCGATGGGCCGCGGCAAATATCGAGCGACGACGCGAATACTCAAAGATGCGCGACCTCCAGGCCAAACGCCTGCTAAGCAACATCGGTACGTGCGTTCCTCATGCAGGCGGCGATGCCATAGCGCCGCAGCAGCCGAGCAATTCGATGCCCTCTCAGCCTCCTCAAGCCGCACCCACGCCGCCGCCAAGTCCGAAACCGTGACGTCTGAACGTTCGGAACATAAGGGTCGCAAACGAGTGTTATAGCTGCCTTGAAAAAGCTCTTCACCGCCGTTGCCGTCGGCGGGCGTAAGCTCCGGCGGCTTAGTGTGCGTCGCGAGGCAGCCTGGTAGGGAAGCTAGCGCTCGAACCTTCGGCCGTATCCATTCCGCTCCTCCTCCAATGGCTCCTCGATAAACAGCCGGCGCCAACCCCAGGCTACTCAACGCCAGAACAGGTTCCGGGTTCGATGCTGCAATTACCTCGATAAACACTCGCCGACCTGACCGACCGGAGTCATTCACGCCAATCGGCGCCAGGGGGCCACGCTCGCGGTGCATTTGCTGTCATCGTGAGCCGTCGACGAAGGCGATCGGAGTGCCCTTCGCGACGCTCGTTGCAACCCGCTCCGCATCCCAGTTAGTCAGACGGACGCAGCCATGGGATTCCGCCTTCGAGACCTTGTCGGGCGAGGGTGTGCCATGAATGCCGTATCCTTCAGCGGTGAGGTTGATCCACACCGTTCCGACCGGATTGTTGGGGCCCGGCTTGATGGTGAAAGGTTTTCGGGATTGAACGCCCTTGAAGTGGTAGTCCGGATTGTAGCGATAGGTCGGATTTCGGTCGACCTCGGTCACCTTCAGAGTACCGGATGGCGACGGCTTCTCCTCGCTCCCGACCGTTGCCGGATAGAAGCCGATAAGCACGTTAGACTTGTCGAACAGCTTCACGGTCTGCCGACTCTTGTCGACCTCGACCCTGTCCGCCCTCGACGGCGCGCCGGCCTCTGCACTGCCGGTATCCACCACGATGATGTCGTCGCCGGGGCGGTCGAAGCGCTGCCCGGGATTGAGCGCCGCCAGCAGTCGCTCGCTCATATGGAATTTCTCGGCCAGTCCTTCTCGCGGACTGGTGAAACCCAGCTTCGGCAGGTCTTTCATTTCCTCCATCTTCGACGGGAGCTTGCTAAGAAAAGGTCCGGCGACATCCTGCTCGGTGATCGTGTAGTTCGCCGTGACCCGCCGATCGTCCGCGCGCAGTGCGTTCCAGACGTCCTCGGTCGGAACGTCTGAGCTCGGCAATTGCCGCGCCTCCGCGAAGGCGCGTAGGGCCTTCTTCGCGTTCTCGCCGAATCTGCCGTCGATCTCACCTGGCGAGAAGTGGGCCCGGTCGAGCAGGACTTGTAACCGAACCCCCGCCGGCGTCGGCTTCTCGTTCGACAAGATCTTCTTCGATGGTTCGGCGGCATCGATAGCAGCCGCGCCCATTTCGGCGCACCGCGCCGCCGGGCCGGCCATCACGGCCAGGAGAACAATGATGTGTTTCACCTTTCGAGGCCACATCGCCAAATCCTTTCATGGTATCGATGGCTGAGCACCTGGGCAAAGGTCCGTTTCCTTCACGCCGGGATCGGCGATCAAGCCTCGGTAGGCGCGCTCATACTCTCGCGCCATCCGGCTTGCGGAGAAGCGCGCTTCGAAGCGGGCGCGGACTACCCTCCGGTCGAGACGGCCAAGCTCGCCAACCGCCCTTACCGCCTGCTCCTCATTCTCGACGATGAAACCCGTCACGCCGTGCTCAACGACTTCCGGCACAGATCCGGATCGGTAGGCGATCACGGGCGTCCCGCAAGCCATCGCCTCTATCATGACAAGACCGAAGGGCTCAGGCCAATCGATCGGGAACAGGAGGGCCGCTGCGTCGGCGAGGAACGGCTGCTTTTTCGCATCATCGACTTCCCCGACAAGCTGAACCGTTCGACCATCTATGTGCGGCTCAAGCTTCTTCTTGAAGTATCCGGTCTCACCGCGCGGGATCTTGGCGGCGATGCGCAGTGGCTCTCCGGCCGCCCGCGCGATCTGGATCGCGTCCTCGGGACCTTTCTCCGCCGTAAGGCGACCGAGGAAGGCGAGATAGGATCCCTCATCGAAAGAAGGGCGGAAGAGGTGCGAAGGCAGCCCGTGCTGGATCGTGGCGATCCAGTTCGCGTCAGGAAGCGGCACGCGCTGGTGCTCGGATATCGAGATGAAGCCGGCGCCGGGAAACTCGCGCACCACGTCCGGCAGGCCGGGGAGGTCTAGCCGACCATGCATCGTGGTCAGGAAGGGCACGCCGAGCCGGCTTAGCAGCGGAAGCGGCAACCAATCGATGTGTGCGTGGATCACGTCGAAATCTTTCGCGCGCCTGGCGATGGCCTCCAGCAGCACGGCACTGGCCGCATTGGGGTCCACGCCCTTCCGACCGAGGCGCAGCGCGCGTGGCCACACGGGATGGAGTTTGCCTTTCGTCCTGGAGTCGCCGCTCGCGAATAGTGTGACCTCGTGACCGAACTCTACCAACTCGTCCACCAACCACGCCACGACCCGCTCGGTGCCGCCATAGAGCTTTGGGGGAACGCTTTCGGCGAGGGGAGCAAGCTGAGCAATGCGCATCTTGCCGATCCTTCAGACTGGAAACATCAATAGGAGGATCAGCATGATGGCAGCCGAAACGAGCTCGGAGATGATCAACAGCGTCCAGTCCGGCCTCGCGGTGCTTGCCACCAATTGCCTGACGAGCTTCTCCATAAGCCTCAACATTCGTCCTTGGGGAGACGGTTCAAGTAGGCCAGGCCGAATCCGGTCAGTTCTTCGACTTCGCTCACGCGCGCTTCCCATCTTCCTTGAAGGTGGCGCCGCAGCAGACAACGCCGGCTGTCCGCGGCACCCACGTCGCGATGCTTCGCGCGATAGAGGGACCAAACCGTATCCACGGCTCGCCGCCGCAGGGCTTCGTCGACCATGTTCCGGGTCCAACAAAATTGACATCTTGGGACGGCAACTCATCGCCCGAGCGGAGGTTTCCAGTTTTTCCCGAAATCTTAAGCCCAGTGACGGAGATGGACCGTATCGAGGCCGTGACGGCTCACGGAACACCTGGAGTTTGCCATCGCCGTCCAAGCGCCATCCCATCGCTTCGAGCTCTAGTACCCGGAATCAGAGCTGAGTGATACGGCGGCCTTTGAAACGGCGTTGACGGACCTTTTTCTTGGTCCAGACGAAGGGCTCGGCTCTGTCGTTGTATGCG
>NZ_JASAUS010000315.1:0-4579 GCF_029953005.1 Bradyrhizobium sp. Mp27
GTATCTTCCCGTGGCCGGTCTCCCCGTGGTCGGCGCACTCGATTCGACGGTGAATGGGGTGGGGTCAGAGGGGGTGGTTGCCAGCCCAGCTTTCAGCACACTGTTGGGACAGTATGTCACGCCGGGTGCCTACCAGTACCTGCCGGCAGGCGCTGCCGTCGTTGTCGCTCCGGTGGTCGTTCCTGCAGGTGGCGTCACAACCGCTGTCGTGGCTCCGGCGGTCGTCACTCCAGTCGTGGCTGCTCCCGTGTACATGATGGCTCCGCCTCCTCCTTTCATGCTGTTGAGCCAGCAAAGTTCGGGTTCGGAGCCTTCCGTCGATCCGGTATGGACGCATGAGGTCAAGGATGGCAAGGCCACGATCAACCTCGGCGACAAATATACGATCACAGCCAATGAGAAGGATGGCACCTGGACCGTCCGCAACAACCAGACCGGCCATGTCACGAAGATCCATGGCGATCCCCATGTTGACGCTAACGGGGACGGCAAGGATGACTTCGACTTCAAGAAAGATATGACCTTCCAGCTCGACGATGGGACCAAGATTACCGTCAATAATGTCGACTACGGTAATGGTGAGACCATCTCCTCAAGGCTGACCATTACGAACGGCCACAACGCGATGGTTGTGGAGGGGCTCGGCGACGACAAGGATGGCAAAAACAATCTGAGGGTGACTCAGTCCAACGCTGGCATGACTCTTGATGAGCTGACACCCGATGGTGCCCAGACGATCCATGAGAGCGGCCAAGGCTGGGTCGATGGCGCCGGCGGCGTGGTGAATCAGGCGAGTATCGATGCCGGCGAACAGGGTCGCGCGCCGGGCAACTACCAGTCTGCAAGCGCAACGCCTGCCAGTGCAACACCCGTGTTCTTCGTTCCTCCTCCACCGCCGCCTCTTGCGATGGTTCCGTTTGCCGTCGCTCAGACGCCAGCGCCGTCATCTCAGCCAGCGCCAGTGTGGTCGCACGAGGTCAAGGACGGCAAGGCGACGATCAACCTTGGTGATAAGTATACGATCACAGCCGATGAGAAGGACGGCACCTGGACCGTTAGGAACAACCAGACCGGCCATGTCTCGAGGATCCACGGCGATCCTCACGTCGATGCTAATGGCGACGGCAAGGACGATTTCGACTTCAAGAAAGGTATGACCTTCCAGCTCGACGACGGCACGAAGATTACGGTGGACACGGTCGATTATGGCAAGGGAAAAACCATCTCCTCGAAGCTCACCATCACCAACGGCGACAATGCCATGGTTGTGGAGGGACTCGGCGACGACAAGGATGGGAAAAACAATCTGAAGGTCACGCAGTCTAATGCTGGGCGAACGCTTGATCAGCTGACGTCCGATGGAGCTCAGACAATCCATGAGACAAATCAGGGGTGGGTTGACAACTCCGGACGCAAGGTGACGCAGTCGGTGATCAACCACAATGAGAACCCGGATGCGCCGCCGGATTTCAAGACGATGATGCGCGAGGCCATGTTCCGGCGCATTTTCGGTCGCGATGCACAGCCGGCATGAGGCCTGATCCCGGGGATGTCGGAAACTCGTGGAAGCGGGCGCTAGCGCCCGCCTTTCATTTTCGCCAAACGGCCGCGAGAAGGGCAGCTTGGCGATCTATCGATTTAGGATCGACGGTAACAGCCAGATTGTCTTGGCAATCGCAGCCTTGGCGCCGACAAACGGGCGGAGGGCCTCCAGGCCCGGCTACCCGGCTAGAATTGCTGCGGCGCGTTGCCGGCGATGGAGGCGCTGCACGGGAACGGTGCTCTCAGGTCTGTCTGCACGTCAACGTCCTGCAGATGCAGGCGTCGCAGCGAAAATCCCGGCCAAGATCGTAGATTGGATTGGGGACGGCCTCGGCGGCGCGATCTACCCTCGGCTCAAAAGCATAAGCCACTGTTTCGCGTTGAGCCCTGCCTGTCTTTAGCCTACGAAGCCGGGCGTGAACCCTTGCGCTCCCAGAACATCCATCATCCTCTCACGAAGCCGGAGGCGCCATGGCTTTGAGCATCACCATTTCCGTCAAAGTCTGCTGTTGGGGACGCCAAAGGGACGTCGCAGCAGCCCGCTGCCAAAAAGATCCAGGTGCATTCGGATTCGCGGAGCAGTTCGCAGCGGACCTGAAAGATCATAGAATGCGCATCTAACTGCTGGCGTGTGCCAAGTCTCACTTGGCACGTCTTCGATTCAATCACCAGGCGGCCGTATCGCTATCTGGCGCCGACCATCGGCTCATCCATCATCAAGCTCGCTCATGGCCTCATCCATATCCGACTGCGAATCGCTTATGACTTGCGTCGCGACGGAAACGAGAGCCTTTTCGAATGCTCGGCGCAGTAGCGCTGCACGCGTGTCATCGCCGCCGTTCTCGGCGGTGTCGGAGGGGGCGCCAACCTGCGACGCTGTTGCATTGATATCGGCTGCGTCTGCGTTCATGTCGTAACACCCGGATAGCGGCGTCGCCTAGATGACCTATCCTCTTCATGCTAGCAGGAGCAGCTTGCGAAAAGCTGACTAAGATCGAGCTTCCTTGGCGGCTTCATCCATGATCGAGAAGGATCATGAGCACGCGCCAGCGGAAGTGATGACATTCAAAGCGGCGCGCGATGCTGCTGTCGAGCTGGCTGCACGCAAGCGGGCCAATCTCGTCAAGGTGCTGCCTTAGAGCATTGCGGACTCAGGGCTTTACCTCCGACGGTTCAATCACGAAGTAGCATGTACCGGGGCGAAGGCCGCATACGTTATCGCAGGTGCACGGGCCGCCATCACATTCGTCTCCTTTTCCGCCAGTTAGCAATTCGTGGAACAGAAACGCGCCCTCTGCAAATTCCTTTGCGTTGCCTTGGCGAACTCCTCGGATACCGTTTTTCGATTGAGCGATTGCTTTCGTATACAGATGAAGTTTCGGGCAGTTCGCAGCAATGCCGAACGCCGCGCCCTGCAGAAATTCAACGCTTCGGCCATCGGCGTGCGCTGATGATGAGCACGGCCGTTGTTGGCGATTTGAACAACATCAGACCTCTTGTCCCCATAACACCATACCGATTGCGGCGCTAAAGCATCGCTACCCTGCTGTTGGCTGATCTTCCTTATCCGCGCCGCGCATCACGATCTTCAGCGCATCATCCGGCAACGGCCGCTGCAGTGCCTTTGCTTCATCCCGCGGCGCGCGCATCCATACGTCGCGCTCCTCATCGGTCGTCAGGAAGCCATAAACGAGGTGAGGGCCGGGGGCCGGCTTGGACTTGGTGCCCCGGTCGCCCTTGAACCCGGTCCAGATGCCCGCGATCAGATGGGCATGGCGGCTACCGGCCGGTTGTACACGCCGCTCGCGGGAGAGATCGACAGGCGCGCAGCCAGCCAAGGAGCAAGGTTGTGTTCCAGCCAGCCATGGCAATCGCTGATGAGCGATCCTCATCAGTGGTCGCGTTGTCGACCGTGGTGAGGCATCCGGGCGAAACTTTGCGCCGCAATGCTGCTCGAAGAACAGGGAGTCGTCCAGAAACCTGACGGCGTTTGCCCCTGAGGTTGGTGAGCGTGATTTTGGTTTGATGAGCGCTCATCCATGCGAATAAGTTGCTGAGAAACACGATGCCAGCAGGTCGGACAAAGCCGAGATTGCCGAAATCGTTGATGACCTCCGGCGGCCAGCCGTTGACGGCGTGCGCCGCAAGATCGGCCGCAACCTTCGACAGGGACAGTCCATTGAACGGTACCGTCAAATTAACGAATTGGAGCGGCGGAGGGGTAGACGACCGGCAGACCGCCCGGGACCCTCTTTATCGCCGCCATCGCACCGGAAGTGATCAGTTATCCCGTTTGGTTATATTTCCGGCTTCCCTTAAGCTTGCGGATGGTCGAGGAAATGCTGGCGGCGCGTGGCATTGGCGTGACCTATGAAACCGTGCGCCAGTGGGGACGGAAATTCGGCAAGCCGTTCTCCGATCGGATCCGCCAGCGCACTCCCCCTCGCGGTGACAAATGGCATCTGGACGAAGTCGTTATCTCGATCGCGGGCGAACAACATTGGCTCTGGCGCGTTGTCGACCAGAGTGGCTTCGTTCCTGACGTCTTGATCCAGCGCCGAAGAAACTCGCGCGTTGCGCAGCGGCTCATGAAGAAGCTCTTGAAATCCGCCGGCACGCCGCCGCGCGTTATGATCACGGATAAGCTGCGTTCGTACGGCGCTGCGAGGGCGAAGATGGGCTTACACGTCGAACATCGCCAGCACAAAGCTCTCAACAATCGGGCCGAGAATTCTCATCAGCCGACGCGGCGACGCGAGCGGATCATGACGCGCTTCAAATCGTCCCGTCAGGCTCAACGGTTTCTGTCCGTTCACGATCAGGTCGCGAACCTTTTCCACATCCCCTATCCCGGAGCCGCCACCGCCGACTTCCGTCGTGCTTCGCGCGAGCGAGCCTTTGCGACTTGGCGCGAGATCTCCATGACAAGCGCTATCGCCGACTCTCGACCTCTGAGAATCGCCTCCTTCGGCTCGGCGGTCGATTAAGTTGACGATGCCCCCTGATGAGCCAGAGCCTCCCTTCTCGAAAAGCCTGA
>NZ_JASAUS010000316.1:0-4579 GCF_029953005.1 Bradyrhizobium sp. Mp27
TAGTCTCGGTCATGGCGTATCGCTCTCCTCGAGAGGTTCTGGCAGGCTCGTCACCCGCCTCGATACGCCGCCTTCCTCACACCGTCATCACCCAGATTCCGCCATAGCTCCTAAAACCCCGCCGAAGCCCTTTAGGGGCTTTGCATTGCGCGGGTGCGCTAACCGACGCTGCCGGATTTCCGAGAGAAAGCGTTGCGTTTATGACGGCGTATCTCGATCGCAGTGCCGCTCAGTTCAAGAAGACCGTGGGCTCGCTCGCATGGGGCAGCTTTGCCTGGTTTGCTGCGGAGCCTGATCACTTGGTCGAACTGATCGACGGTAGCAGCGGACCGCTCTGCAAATTGAAGCCATAGCGCCTTACCTACCCGAGCCAACCCGACCCACAGACCAACACTCCCGGCGGCAATCGGTTGGTGTCTAAATACAGACAATGACTTTCGTAGCATGCGGAGCATCGCTCTATTGAAAGTTGTGCCGCGGTCGGTGAGAATGTGCCGAGGGGAGAGGCCATGGTTTTCAAATTCAGTGATACTGCGCCTTTGGGCGACAATTTTGCAGCATACAGTGCAGAGCTTGAACAGTTGGACTCGACGCTTGGACCTGTTCTAGCGACCCGGCTCAATGATCTCGCCGCCGGTGCGGAGCCGGCGCTGATTTGGGACGAGCTTCTCGCTGCGCTAGCGAAAACGCCGAAGGCACCATGAGCGGCTGGTTTTTGGAACGCCTCGAGATCGAGGGTGTACGCGGCATCAACAATGAGGGTGATCCTCTGGTGTTGAGTTTCGCGCACGATGCCGTCAACTCCGTTTCCGCGCCCAACGGCGTCGGCAAGAGCTCTATCTTTGACGCACTCACATACGCATTGCGCAAGAAGATTCCGAAGCTCGACGAGCTGCCGGCGACGGAAAGCGGTGATTCTTACTACTTGAACCGCTTTCATTCAAAAAACACGGGAACGATTCGTTTGACCGTGCGGCCAGACGGCGGAGGGGCGCCCGTTTCGCTCACCATAACCCGCAACGCCCTCGGCGTTCGCAAGGTGACTTCCCCAGCCAACATCGACGGCGAGAAGCTTCTGGAGTCCCTCAACCGCGATTTCGTCCTGCTCGACCACAAGACGCTGCAGTCCTTCATCGATGATAAGGCCCTCGACAGGGGGCGAGCCTTTGCGGGCTTGCTTGGACTCGCCGCATACTCGACCCTGCGTCAGGTACTGCAAGGGCTTGCCAACACGCGAGCCTTCAACAACCACTTCGAGGTTAAAGTCCTGACGCAACAGGAAACCTCCTTGAAGGCAACGATTGCCAAGCAGCAGGCTGAGGCGGTCGCGGCGTTTCAGTTACTGACGCAGACCTCTCTCCATGAGCAGAAAGATCACGCGGCTGCGATCGCAAAGGCACATGATGCGTTGCATCAGATCGCGGTTCTCATGCCGCACTGCGCTGGCAAGAGCTTTGCTGATATAGCACTCGACGACTGCGTGGAGTCGATCAAGAAGGCTGAAGGAGGCGATGGTCCGGCGCGCCTGGCTACGTTGCGACGCCAGGAGACCACGTACACAAGCCAAATCTCGATGGGACCAACCGATGCGGACCATCAGCAACTGCTCGCTCTCGCGCAACAGCGCGACACTACGCTGTCAAAGACAGCTGGCCGGTTGCTGAAGGATCTTTACGCCGCGAGCCGCGCCGTTCTTGTGGATGAGTGTTGGCCGAACAAGAACAAGTGCCCGGCTTGCGAGCATGAAGGCTCCGGACCTTTGCTTCCCGACTTGGAGGTGCGCCTGGCCGCTTTCCAAGAGCTCGAGGACTGCACGGTCAACATCGATGCCGAATGGAAGGCAAAGTCGTGGAGCGATTTGCGCAAGCTGGAGGAGGCCCATGCGGTCAAGGATGAGAAGCTCCTTTTCGCCAATCTGGCCCATAGGCCCGAATTGGCTCTAACCGCGGCGAACGTTGCAGATCTTTGGACCTGGCGAAACACGTTGATCGACCGAGCGTCGGCGGCCCTCAAGGACGCAAAGACCAAGCGCGAGGCGCTGGAGAAGGAACTTCCGGCGTCCCTCGTTGCGGTCACGACCGCGGTTGAGGCCGCCAGACGCCTGCAGAAGGCTTGGAATGAAATCGAGGGCGCGCAGGCCTCTCTCACGAAAGTCACCGGCAAGCTTGCGGCCATCACGCGGATCAAGGCCTTCCTAGACCGGGCGAGTGAGACCTTCGCTACCGCGGAGGCGAATCTTTCCAAGCGCCGGTTGGCCGCCGTCGAGCCCCTGTGTCAGAAGTTCTTCGGCTCGATCATGTACCAGCCTGTCAAGCCGTCGCTGGCCAAGGCCGATGGTGCCGAGGCTCTTTCTATCGGTCTGTCCGAGTTTTTCACGCTCAAGAACGTGTCCGCGCAGGCGCTCCTCTCTGAGAGCTTCCGCAATGCGTTTGCCGTGTCGGTCTACCTGGCGGCGGCGACGCTTTATGGAGGCGAGCCGCGGTTCGTGGTTCTTGACGATGTGACCTCCAGCTTCGACGCGGGGCACCAATTCCACCTGATGGAGCTCATTCGTACCCAGTTTGCGCGTCCGATGCAGGCTGACGGGCCACAAGTCATTCTTCTGAGCCATGACACCCTCCTCGAGAAGCTTTTCAACCGCAACAGCGGCAGGGGTGGCGACATCAACGGTTGGAAGGGACAGCCCGCACGGCCGTGTTGCCGCAATCTGATGCGGTCAATCGTGTTCGTGATGCCACTTTGCGGTTCCTGCAGGCCGGCCAGATCGACGACGCGGCGCCGCGACTTCGTCAGTACCTGGAGCATCGGCTACTGGAGATCATCCAGAAAGTGAAAATCCCGGTCCCGATTGATTTCGCGCTCGACGACAACAATAAGCAGGTGGGCAATGCGGTGGCCGCGATCGAGGCGGCCGTGAAGTTGCACAAGGCCGCCGGCGATCTGATCCTGGATGCAGCACAGCAAGCGGGCCTACAGACTCATATGGCCAGTATCACCGGCAATTTCGTGGCCCACTACGCGACGGGGACGACCAACGCGTTCTCCAGCCCATCCTTGCAGGGCGTGATGCAAGCAATCGACACCTATGCCGAATGCTTCATGTGCGAGGATCCGCCTGGCAGCGGCACCAAGCGCTTCTACCGCTCACTGAATAAACGATGATGCGCCTTCATCGCCTTAGTTGAAGTCGGCGAATCCGCAGGTAGAATCCGAACTATGTCTACTTAGAAGGAGTGGCGACCAGCTATGTCTCCTGTCGGCGCCATGTATGTCGGCCGATCTAAGGAGTTTGAGAAGCTGAAATCTCTCCTGACTGGAGAATTTCCGCGAAGCGTCGTCGTGACGGGCCTGGGCGGGATTGGAAAGACGAGCTTTGTTCAAATGTTTGCCCGCGCCGCTGCGGATTTATTTCCCGACGGCGTGGAGTTCTTAAGTGCGCCACTCCACGAGGCCAGGGCGGCACAGCCCATTGGGCTACCGGCTCCCATCGTCGCCCGATTTCTGTTGGTAGTCGATGATCTCGACAGGGTGTCATGGGAAGCCCAGTCTCAGTTGATGAAGCAGCTTGACGAGGCTCACTTCCGGTATCCAAATCTGCGAAGCATCGTGATTTCACGTGTCCAACTCGCACGTATGTCCTCCGAGCAGATCGTGCTGGGCGGCCTGGATGAGCGAGAGTTCTACCTGCTCGCTAACAACGTCGCTGAGGAGATGGGGGCGTCCCTCCAGCTGCAAGACCTTCAACGGCTGCGAGAAATCTCACAGGGACACCCCGCAATTGTGAGTTTGGCACTGCAGGAGCTCCGCAGCGGTCGGAGCGATGCCATAGGTGAGATACTCCGTCACCTGCGAGGTTTTCGAGCAAATGGCCTTGTGGGGCCTGACGGCAGGCCGCTGAAGGGCGATTCCGAGCGGCAGGTCATTGTTGAGGTCAGCACGGCCAACGATGAGATCCTCAAGCTTCTGAGGGCCAAGCCAGAACTGGTGAGGAGCCTACCGCCCCGCAAGTTTGAAGAGTTGGTCGGAGAGATACTGGCCAAGATGGGCTACGAGATCACATTGACCCCCGAAAAGAGGGACGGTGGATTCGACATCTATGCCGCACGAAAAGAAGGATTAGGGCAATTCCTCTATTTGGTCGAATGCAAGCGATACGCTCCTACGCACAAAGTGGGAGTCGAGATCGTGCGATCGCTTCATGGGGTTCTTCAGGCCGAGCGAGCGACCGCCGGCGCAATCGTCACAACGTCATTCTTTACGTCAGGGGCCAGGGAATATCAGCAGCGCATTGAACACCAGATGCAGCTGCACGACTACATCACGCTCCAGACCTGGATAAAGGGATTCCCGCTCACTCGAAATTAGCGGACATATTTCGGATATTCCATAATCTATGTTATGCGAACGCAGATAGTTAAATAGAATCAACTGGATAGCGCTGCTAAGCTCCATAACACAAATGATCAAGGATCTAGCCCGTCCTATTCGTGAGAGTGCGGCTTTTGGGCCCGATTGATGCGGCCGCACATCTTGTCTGACGAGGCGCACAGGATTGCCTTCGGCTTTTCGCCGCCTGACG
>NZ_JASAUS010000317.1:0-4548 GCF_029953005.1 Bradyrhizobium sp. Mp27
GCCCTCCCGACGCAACGACAAAACCGTAAAGCCCCGCGTTCAGCATAACCCGGCAGGAATCCACTTAAATCCAGCGGGGCGCTGTCCAAACAACCGGGGCCAGCTCTCGACGCCGGGAATTGGGGCGGCAGGATCGCGGCAAAGATATGCAAAGCGCCGGGCGGAAGATTATTTCGTCGGTTTACTGGTGCCTGGCGGATCGCTCGCGTAAGCCGGCGGCCGGGCTTAAACCTTCTAGGCCAATTGACGGGCTTGATTCTCAACGCGGTTTGGGACTCGCCTCCGGTTCGACGGCCGGTTGGTCGATTTCAGGTGCGGCGGGTTCTCGCACGATATCTTTGGAAGCTTGTCGGTTTCTTTGGAATGCCCATCCGATTAATCCCGCCAGCACGAGGACAGCTCCGGCGAGCATAAACCAGTGTGGATACTCCATCCCAGAAAGCATCGCTGTTCCCGCTAATGCTCAGTGTTCACCCTCGTACCGCATCGGCTGGGTAGGCAACCGATCTTGAGCGCGATGGTTTCGACGACTGCTTGTTTTTTGGTCGGAAAGTGCGTCGCCACCAACGACAGAACACCAGCGATGCAGAGGGCCGTCAGAGCGGCCCCCGCAACGCTTACCGCACCTCGCAACAGCAACTGCCCCAACGCCCGCAACATGGCATCCGCATAACCGGGAAATGCTTAACGAATGCCGCGCGCGATCAACGGCGCTCAGAAAAGCGCGTCGCATCGCGCGGCATCCCATCAGATCAAGGTTCCGCGCAAGCGAGCGCTGTCGGATGACTAGTAGGTGCCCGCCTATTGCGTGCTGAGCGACACGCCAAGAACAAATGCCTTAGCCGCCGTCGCGCCCGGCGTTCGCTTCAACTTCTTTGCGATCTTCGTGACACCAGTCTTTTGCCTCGCAAGTAACTTCAGCGTCTTCAGGTCGTCTTTCGTCCACTCGCGCCGAACAGTCTTCTTTTTCTTGGCCAACTCGCCGCTCCTTCATTGATAGGAGCGCGGTCTAACACATGGCGCGCGGTACGCAAATCACTGGTGGACGGCGCTGTTTGACGAACCCTGTCGTTTTGGACAGGTGCGGACCTCCCGGGGTGAGCGCATGATCGCGGCTAAAGGACGAGGGCCGCGGCTATGCGACGTTACTACTTCCCGATCTTCCACAATGGCGAGACACAGGCGGACGAGGTGGGAGAGCTATTTGCCTCTGCTGAACTAGCGGTCCAATACGGCGCGCGTGTCGCCCGGGATATCGCCAGCGATCCCGATTGCGACCGTGGTGCGGGCACGGTCGTAATCGTGCTTGACGACTCCGGCACCGAGATCGCGCGGCGGGAGTTGAGGGGCGGGCGGAAGCGATGGAAGTGGAGGTGGTTAACGAAATCTCACCACTTTCTTGTGATCCTCTGGACTCTGAAGGGGAATTCCATGGCTGAAACCTCGATCGAATGGACGTGTCCTGGTTGGTGAGGGGCGGGTGGCGGCACATCGCCGGCTGGTCAGCTCATAGTGAGCTTCCCTTCGATCTGCGAACTCCTGGCACCTTCAGCGAAAAATTTCCTGAAGTCGCTCGGTTGTCGCTCGATTTACGTCTCTCATTCAGCTTCGATTGAAGCGGGTTGCGCACGACATCAAGCGAATCGACGATGTTGCACGCCTTCATTAGGCCGCTCTCCGCTTAGTGATCAGCTTGGCCGCTGCGCCATGGTCGGAAATTAGGAACATAGCCCCGTCCGAAAGCTTCTTGTGCGTCAGGGACCACGAATAGCGGAGTTCTATTCCATGGCTGCCCAGATCGTAATGGACCACACAGGGGACAGCAGGTATTTTTTTGGACAAGACGACCGCAAGCGGCTGGCCGAGGCTGAGCGGCGCTTCAAGGAGCTGACCGATCAAGGATTCACCGCCGCCACTCGGACAGCGGCTGGCGATCTCAACGTCGTACGGACATTTGATCCGACCGCTGATGAGACGCTGTTCTATCCACGCCTCGTTGGCGGATAGACGCTTCCGCAGCGGCAAATGTTTTTGTTCAGGCGCCATGGTAGCAGTACGCGTTTGCGCGCGCTCTATCGGAGCTTTACCGAGGAAAATGGGCCCGAAGAGCGTGCGCATCGTCTTCTCCGCGAATGGTTGTCTTCGGAACAGCGTGCGCAGTTTGATGCCAAGGGATATTTCGAAGTCACTGGCTCTCATACCGGCCGACGATATCGAATTCATCAGGGCACCATGAGTAATGTTTTGGAGCTTGATGACGAAATGGAGCCAAAAATCGGATGGTGTTTCGTTCCTGAACGGCCCCTAGCAGCTTGTGACGTGATGCTCGCTCAGAAGATCGCGCTCGAAACTAACGAAGCCGCAGTGCTCGCGCTTGGCAACCGGGTTTCTCCGAGACCGCCCCCCTCGCGGCCCCGAGCGGTGCGGCGCGCCTATTAATTGGCCAGCCGCATTAAAATCAAAAAGGACCCCGGCCCAAATGGGGAATGAGCCGGGGCCTAGAGGTTTGCCCTGAGCAACCTGAGCGCCGCTAGGGCGTCGGGAACTTGGCAAAAGCGGAGATGTTCCTGGCGCCGGGCCGGCGTGACGGGTCGATGCTGCGAGCGGACAAGCCGCGCCGCAAGCCTTTGTCGTCGGCGAACCCGACGTTTTTATGCGGTCGGGTCGACGGCGGGCCGGTCGCGGCGTGTGGCCGCCTGTGCGCTCGCCGCGGCTCTGCGCTGGCGGCGCGCTGCTGTAGCCCGGCCTAATGGCCTTCTGACGCTTGACGGTGCCGCTTAGCCCTTCGAGACGCGCCTCCTGCGTTCGTGTCCGTGGACGGCATGACGTAGTGTTTCCGAGGGGCTTTCCCCGAAAACTGTTCGGTACTCAACGGAGAAGCGCCCCAATTGGCGAAAGCCAAAACGCGTCGCGGTTTTGGCGACGATGACGGACAGGCTTCGAGCCGACATGAGCGCTCGCCGTACCCGGGCTAGCCTCAACATCTGGAAATATTGGAGCGGCGACACCCCGTGGACGTTTTCAAAAGCCCGGAGCAGGGTTCGGTAGCCTATGCCCAGCCTTCGGCACAGCGCTGCAATGCTGGGCGGGTTTTGAAGGTCGGCCAACACCCTTTTCTTGGCCTGCTTAACCAGATGATGCTGCCTTCTCGTGGTGCTGCCGTCCATGCCGGAAGCCTTGCTCGCGTCGTCCTGGGCTGTCGATGCGCACGACCAAGAACGCAGACCTTGAACTCTTGACCTGCCGCCTGCCGCTGCCTATTGCGCTACAAGTGCTTTACCGCCGCGCCCCAACGCGATTGACGCCACCATTTGCATTGCCACCGGCGTTATGACGGACCGCAGCACGTGCCACCGGCCGGGGCCTGAGCACGACGCCTGCCCGGGCAACGCAACCTACTGGATATTCAACGTACTGGCAGTACACGACCGCCTTGGCTGGCGCTGGCGTGAGAGTGAGACCTGCAAGCCCCAACAGGGCGCTAGCAGCAATCCCGGCAACAGTCGTTGAGTTGATCGAAAGACGCTTCCTCGGATGCATGGCGAACCTCCCTCTTCGCGCTTGCGTCACTGAAAGATGACGGGAGCCGCCTTCGGTGCGGCTGAACATAGCGTGAGCGCCAAAGGATCGCTGACGTTGACCTAGATCAACGGAGGGTCCGTGCCTGGCGGCTTGGCGATAGCGACCCTCCGCTAGGTTGGTCGACAGGGTCCTTCGCCTGCCAAAAACGCGATCGGTACTGCTTCCCTTCGTCCCCCGGTTGTGGCTAGTGTGCGGGCGGTTGGGGGAGATTAAGAACGTGCGTAATGTGGGATTGGCCGTGGCGCTCAGCGTCACGCTAGCAGGCTGTGCCATTCAGCGTGCCCAAGTGGCGCAGGACGCCCGGGCGCAGATGGTCGGCCTCTCCAAGGAACAGGTTCTCGGATGCATGGGGCCACCCGCGAACAAGGCTGCGGAAGGCCAAACCGAAGTTTGGTCCTACGCGTCCGGCAACGGTTTCTCGTCAACTGTAGCAACTGCCGACGTGAGCACCAGCGGTCAAGCCGCACGTGTCGGCAATCAGGTATATGGCTCGGCCAATTCGACGGGTTTCGGCACCGCCGTATCGACAAGACGTTTTTGTACGGTCAACGTCGTTATGACGAACGGGCTGGTAAGTGCTGTTAACTATCAAGGCCCCACGGGAGGGTTGCTGACGGCTGGTGAGCAATGCGCTTTCGCCGTTGATGCCTGCGTCAAGAAACAATGATGTCGCGACCTGTCTCTCTCGGACAAGGAGCGGGCGATCTGCGAATGCGTTGCGTCTACAGTTTCCTGACGACATCGCCGAACGCGGTGGTCGCGCCGATCCATCCGAAGGCCATGCCGGTGATCCTGACGACCGACGAAGAGCGGGACGCGTGGGTGCGGCCGCCGTGGAATGAAGCCAAGGTGTTGCGGAGCTATGGCGGAATCTGGGTGATGACGGTGTGAGGAAGGCGGCGTATCGAGGCGGGTGACGAGCCTGCCAGAACCTCTCGAGGAGAGCGATACGCCATGACCGAGACT
>NZ_JASAUS010000318.1:0-4545 GCF_029953005.1 Bradyrhizobium sp. Mp27
ACCAGAACACTGACTCTATCTCCCATCGGCCGTAGCGGGCTGCTCACGATCGTCTGAATTCAGTGCTCACGATCGCGCGAAATCGATGCTCACGATCCGTGAAATCCGCACGCTGACGCTCGAACAGATCGATGCCGGGCTCGTCAGCGCCTTCCTTGAGCATCTTGAGGACGAGCGCAAAAACGCGGCCGTGACGCGCAACGTTCGCCTGGCGGCGATCAAGTCGTTCTTCCGCTTCCTCGAGTACCGGCAGCCGGCGGCGCTCGAGCAGATCCGCCGTGTACTGGCGATCCCGTTCAAGAAAACTGACACGCGCCTGGTACCCTACCTTCTGCGCGAAGAGCTCAAAGCCGTGCTCGACGCTCCCGATCCGGCGACACGCGATGGCATCCGCGATCGCGCAATGCTGCACGTGGCCGTCTGCGCAGGGCTGCGCGTCTCCGAACTGACGGGCCTCAAGGTCGATGACATCGACCTGCCTTCGATGAGCATCCGCGTGCTCGGCAAGGGACGCCGGGAGCGGACGCTGCCGTTGTGGAAGCCGGCGGCTGCTGCACTGCGTGCCTGGCTGGCCATCCGCGGGCAGGTCGCGACACCCGAGGTGTTCGTCAACGCCCGTGGTGAGCCGCTGAGCCGATGGGGCTTTGCCTATCTGCTCAGGCAGCACGCCGCGACTGCGGCTCGCAAGCAGCCCGGTCTCGCCAAGAAACGCGTCTCGCCCCACGTGCTCAGGCACACCTGCGCGATGGTCGTTCTGCAAGCGACCCGGGACATCCGGAAGGTGTCGCTGTGGCTGGGCCACGCTACGCTGACGACCACCGAGGTCTACACGCGCGGCGATCCAACCGAGAAGCTCGATGCGATGGAGGCGATCGTGCCGCCCCACCTGCGGCGCGGCGTCTTCCAGCCCACCGACCAGCTGATCGAACTCCTCAGGCGTACCTCGTAATGGAGAGCGGGGTTGGCGGTGATTGGTGCAGGAGCGCGATCAAATTGCCGCCAGCTCCCCATTACTGGCTTTGCCCATAAGGCAAGTAATGGGCATCACCCATTACTTGCCGCAACCGGCACTGTCCGAAGTGTCAGGGGAGAGCCCGAGCCGCGTGGCTCGCCGCGCGTCAAGCTGACCTGCTTCCGGTTCCCTATTTCCACGTCGTCTTTACACTTCCCGCACCGATCGCCGCGATCGCTTTCCAGAACAAGGCTGTCGTCTATGCCATCCTGTTCAAGGCTGCCGCCGAGGCGATGACGACGCTCGCCGCCAATCCACGCCGGCTCGGCGGTGCGATCGGCGGCGTCGCCGTCCTCCCCACCTGGGGACAGGCGCTGATGCATCATCCCTACGTCCATTGCGTCGTTCCGGGTGGCGGCCTCTCGCCCGATGGCGCGCGCTGGATTGCTTGCCGACCGAACTTCTTCTTGGCCGTCAAACCGCTGTCCAGACTATTTCGCACACTTTTTCTCAAACGTCTGTCGGCAGCCTTCAACTCCGGTGCCTTGCGTTTCTTCGGCGATCTCGGAGCTCTGGCCGAGCCGGCTGCCTTTGCGGCCCATCTCGACGCCATGCGACGCATCAACTGGGTTGTTTACGCCAAGCGGCCCTTCGGCGGGCCCGCACAGGTGCTGGCCTATCTCGGCCGCTACACCCATCGCGTCGCCATCTCCAACAGCCGGCTCGTCGCCCTCGACGACGATCAAGTCACCTTCTCATGGAAGGACTACCGCCAGAACAGCGCGACAAAGATCATGAAGCTCAAGCCCGACGAGTTCATCCGCCGCTTCCTTCTTCACACGCTGCCCGATGGCTTCCATCGCATCCGCCACTTCGGCTTCATGGGCAACGGTCATTGCGCTGCCAAACTAGCCCTTTGCCGCAAACTTCTCGATCGTGAGCGGACAGCGCCAAACGATGGCGAGCCATCGCCTGTGGATTCGGACGCTCTGACGTCGGCCAAGGTTCCCGCCTGTCCTGATTGTGGTGGCGTCATGCGCATCATCGAGCGCTTTCGACACAGCTGCAGCCGCTCCAACCCTCGAACCCCACCGTTCCGATGCGACACATCGTGAGCCAGTTCGTGCCCTGCACGACGATCATCATTCCCAGCGTCTCGATCATCGCCGACGCTGTCGAAGCCGTGCGCTCACACCGCGCGACGACAACCATTCAATGTAGCGGCCCATCGATCGCGACCACCTGCAAAACGCTCCCGGTCTCAAATTGCCGCCGATGCGCAACCAGCACGTCTCCGCTTCAGATACACAGTCTGCCGATAGCTGCTTGCGATCTCGAACAATCCCCATAGCCTCACCACCGTGCCCACCCTTCCGCGCCTTCGTTCAATCCGGCTTCAATGAGGTCGCGTCACAGGCGTCTGCCGTACGTTCACGTCTGCGCGACCTCACAGAACCCTCCAGATTCCCAAATCAGGCCGGTTTTGATTCAAGGTGCCTGCTGGCGAAGGAGGCTGGCAAGGTATGGCGCTAGCTCTTTCTATTGATTTGCGCAAGCGTGTGGTCGCTGCCGTCGCGGGCGGCATGTCGTGTCGAGAGGCTGCGGCGCACTTTCGAGTGGGCGTGTCGAGCGCGATCCGGTGGGTGGCGCAAGCTCGAAGGACAGGTGAGGTGACGCCGAAGCCACAGGGCGGCGATCGACGTTCGCGGGCGATCGAAGGGCAGGCTGAGCGCATCCTCGCACTGATAGCGGCCAAGCCCGACAACACGTTCTGAGGAACTGAAGGCGGTGCTCGCCGCCGATGGACACACCTTCAGCGTCTCCGCGTTGTCACGCTTCTTCCAGCGTCGGAAGATCACGCTCAAAAAAAGACCGTATATGCCACTGAGCAAGAGCGGCCGGACGTCCTGAAGAAGCGGGAAGAGTGGAGCGACGGCCAGATTGGCCTCGATCCTGCCAAGCCCATCTTCATTGACGAGACATGGGCGTCGACCAACACGGCGCGCATGCGCGGGCGTGCGCCCCGTGGCCAGCGGCTGCGGGCCTCCATCCCGCACGGCCATTGGAAGACGACGACCTTCGTTGCAGGCCTGCGCCTGTCGGGCATGGTAGCGCCAATGGTTCTCGACGGGCCGATCAACGGGCTCGCCTTCCAGGCTTATGTGGACCAGGTGCTCGTTCCAGAATTGCGGGAAGGTGACGTTGTCGTCATGGATAATCTCGGCAGCCACAAGGGTGCAGGCGTCCGCGCAGCTCGATCGGCCGATATCTCAACTTCCATAACAGCAGGCGTCTCCATTCGGGTCTTGACGGCAGCACGCCGGATCAAGCCTACTTCACCCCGCTGCCACTCCGCATGGCGGCCTAACCCCGGCAGAGGCTCCACCTATCGACGCGGAAACTCTGTTCAGACTCTCTCATGGACATTCTGCGCGATGTGATCGGCCTCCTTGCGATCCTGACGGTGCGCAGATCCTCGTCGCTGCCCGCGCCTTCCGTCAGCCGACTCACGAATTTCCTGGGCATGAATCGCCTTGAGCATGTAGCTCACCTCGCGAACCTTATTGATGCTTCTTGCTTTCGCAAATTCGGCGGTCAGGAACTGCTGCCGCCAGCGCAGGGTACTCACATCTCGTAGACCGCGAACATTACGTCGCATGTCAAAGTCATAGCATTCTCGTCGCAAACGCGACCTCATTTGTTGTTGGTGCGGCTCCAGGGCATAAGGCAACTGCGATTGGCGATTGGCAGACAAAATCCGAGTGACCCAACAGGGCAAGAAAAACAGATCCCAGAAACGAAAGGCCGGCGCGATGGCAGGCTCCACCATCTTGTCATAGCTTGCTGCGCCTAACTAAAAGGCCGAAGCGAGGCATTCAATTATGCTGTCGAACAGCGTTCTTTGACGTAGTTGGCACGGTCTTTGATAGCTGCTGCCCACACAGAAAGGGAGACAACAATGAAGACCGATATGTCAGCCTATGGCGTAACGGAACTAACTCCTCAAGAAGCATCTGCAACTTCGGGAGGTTGGTTGTGGACGATTGTGGCAGTGTTGGCGGGCCTAGCGGCATCCATCGCCGCTGGCGGCCTCTTGCCTAAATCTTGAAGCCAAGAAAGCGAATGTGGTCCTAGCTGTCGCGGGATGCTGCCGCGCCTGTGCGTTTTGAACGGCAACTCTAGAAGCGGGCTTGGTCGTATGGAGCCGAGTCAATCGAGCGTTCCTATAGCGGCACGTGTGGCTGCCAAGCCACGTGTGGCTGCCAAGCTAGGCGCTGAGCGGGCGCGTTCACTGACAGGTGCAGATTGTCGCGCCTGCTCGCAATTAGGCGGCGCTGAACGAGGCAGACTGAGGAGTCTTGGGTTCTCACTCCACAGTTGGCACGACTCTTGAGTCCTCCTTCGTGCGGCCGCCAGAGCGGTCGACCGGCATCACTGAAAGGAGAAAAAAATGAAGACGGATGTGTCAGCGTATGGTGTAACCGAGCTATGGCTGATTTTGGGTGACGCGGCCTGATCAGGCGGCGTGGCTTTCAGTGTTCGGAATGACTTCGATTCCGTCGATGAACTTTACACCGGCGATGACTTTCGGC
>NZ_JASAUS010000319.1:0-4492 GCF_029953005.1 Bradyrhizobium sp. Mp27
TCAACGCATACAACGACAGAGCCGAGCCCTTCGTCTGGACCAAGAAAAAGGTCCGTCAACGCCGTTTCAAAGGCCGCCGTATCACTCAGCTCTGATTCCGGGTACTAGATCTTCATGACCACACGACCGTCAATCTTGTTGTCGCGCATGCGACCGAAGATGCCATTGATATCTTCCAGTCGCTCGGTTGTGTAATGGACTTTCACTTTGCCTTCGCCGGCAAACTGCAGGCATTCGGCGAGGTCGAGTCGTGTTCCCACGATTGATCCCCGGATCGTCTTGCGCATTAGAACGGTGTTGAAGATATCCAGTTCGAAAGAGCCTGGTGGCAGACCAACAAGGGACATGGTGCCTCGCTTGCCAAGCATACCAAGAGCTTGGCTGAACGCTTTGGGCGAGACGGCGGTCACGAGGACACCTTGCGCGCCACCGCAAAGCTTGTTCACTTCGGCAACCGCATCGGCCGTTTTGGCGTTGATCACCGCGTCGGCGCCCATTTTGCGCGCCAGCGCTAACTTCTCGTCCGAGATATCGACTGCGATCACCTCGAGGCCCATGGCTTTCGCGTACTGCACTGCGACGTGGCCCAATCCCCCGATGCCGGAAATGACCACCGTCTCACCGGGCTTAGCATCCGTCTCCTTCAAGCCTTTGTAGACCGTCACGCCAGCGCAGAGGATCGGAGCCGCTGGCTCGAAGTCCAGACCAGCGGGAAGATGGCCCACATAGTTGGGATCGGCCAACGCATATTCCGCGAAGCCGCCATTGACCGAATAGCCCGTGTTCTGCTGCGAATCGCACAGGGTTTCCCAGGCAGCAAGGCAGTGCCTGCAATGACCACAGGCCGTGTGCAGCCAGGGTACGCCAACCCGGTCGCCTTCCTTGACCGCGGTCACGCCCTTACCAATGGCGGAGACTGTACCGACGCCTTCGTGACCGGGTATGAACGGCGGCGTAGGTTTGACTGGCCAGTCGCCGTCCGCTGCATGTAGGTCGGTGTGGCAAACGCCGCATGCTTCGATCTTCACGAGGACTTGGCCTCCTCCAACTTCGGGAACCGGAACCTCCTCGATCGCCAGCGGCTCTGTGAACTTTCGCACCACCGCCGCCCTCATCGTTTTGGCCATAGCGCTCTCCCGATTGAGTCATCGAATCCGGGATTCGTTTCGCGTGCCCGCAGAATGGGGCATTGATTTAAGTCAAAGGGAAATTGTGCGCGAAGAGCATCTTTTTGGGCGCTCCGCGAGAGGCAAGATAGACATACAGGCGGAGTATGAATGAGATAGCACGCTGGCGACGGTCCCGCGAAATCATCATTCTGATGCCGCCGTCCGCATGGACCTCGGTCGGGCACCAATCGCAACAAATGCTGGTGGGAGACGTACCATGAAGGCAAGTGCCTCTCTCTAGAATGAAGCCGCGCTCGCCAGGCCACCACGTTGATGGCGGATCGTTCGCGGAAATCTTCGTCGGTCGCAGCGCCACCAGATGGCTCCGCTTGTCGGGATAACGTGCAGGGCACAACGAGGGCCCGGAGCGCCTGATGTCCGCTCATTCCCTAATAGCGGCGCAGAAGCAGACATTGCTCGAAGTCCGAGAAGGGCCAAAGCCGAAGTGACGTTTTGGGGCTGTTCGGTGCAAACGGACGTCGCTTGTCCGTCCATCTGTGAGGATACGATGGTTCGCGGCAGCTTGAGAAATCAACTAACGCGAGTTGGCAACTACCGCACTGCCAACTTAGGTTTCTGCGCCTCTTCGATATGTCGCCGCTGATCGAGAAACGCCTGGCTGGACCGCGTCTTGTACAAGTCCAGATTCTCAGTCTCGTCGGGCAGCAGTGTGATCGCCTCATCGACATAGGTGAGCCGGCGCGGATCCGACTTGACCTTGCGCGCCAGCCGGTGGAGGCGCAGCGCTAGCGATGCCCATTGCGCGGCCTTCACGACGGTCTCGGCGACATAGCGCGGATAGAACGACCAGGCCGGCTCGACCGGCAGATGCGGACGCCGCTCGTCGCGGCTCTTGAGGCGCAGCACACCCCCTTCGAGCGGATGGACCCGCTCGATGGGATGATAGCCTTTGAAATAAAGCGCGTAGGTCCCGATCTTGCCGACATTGTTGCCCATCGCCGCGGCACGCCGCATCAGGGTCTCGATGTGCTCCCAGCTGTAATAGGTGTTCCAGGCGAGCTCGCAGGCCCGCTCCCAGTCCACCTTGGACATGGCGGGGTGGTCGACCGTGACGTGGTCCAGGTCGTATTTGTTGAGGTCCGTATCCATCGCGACGCCCTTCATGTAGAGCGTCTTGTGATCCTCCGAGCCCGGCAGCGGCGTCAGGAAGAAGAACTCCAGCATGTCGATCGGCAGCTCATGCTTGATGATCTCGATGTCCCGGACGATCGATTCCGGTGTGTCGTTGGGAAAGCCCAGAATGTAGCCGCCGACGGTCATGATTCTGGCCTTCTTCCAGGCCAGCATCATCTCGCATTTTCGAGGCCGATGAAGCATCGCCGGACGCCGGCCTTGGCGCATTTCTCGATGAAGTTCGGCAGCTGTGGCAAAGCGTGTCGACCTGGATCGTGAAGCGGAGGTCCCAGCCCTCCTTCTCGCGCAGCGCGATGATGCGGTCGAGCAGGCTTTCCCAATCCTTGTTGCGCGCAAAATTGTCGTCGGTGAGGAAGAAGGCGAAGACACCCTGGGCGACGTTGGCGCGGATCACGGCCTCGATGTCGTCGGCGCTGCGGCGTCGCGACTTGCGGCCCTGCACGTTGATGATGGTGCAGAACGAGCACTGGAACGGGCAGCCGCGCCCGGCGTCGAAGCTCGTGGTGTGGCCGATAACCCGCCGGATCTGCTGGCGGGGAATGATTGGCAATGGCTGGCTCTCCAGGTGTGGCAGATCGTCGATGTAGTTGTAGAGAGGCTGCAATCGCCCGGCGGCCGCGTCCTGCAACAGCCCGTCCAGCCGTCCCTCGGCCTCGCCTGCGAAGACCGACACACCGAGGTCCATCATCTCCTGAACGCCGGGATCGCGCTCCGGCAGCATCGAGAGGGTGCCGGACACATGGAAGCCGCCGATCGTAACGTGGATTCCGAGCTTGCGAAAACGTCTCGCCAGATCAAGCGATCGGGGAAACTGGTTGGACTGGACTCCGACCAGCATCACCATACCAGAATCCGCGGCCTTGATTGCGCGCGCCAGATCCGCGACACGCACCTTCCAGTTGGTCTCATCGATGGCGTCGATCTCGATATCGAAATCGGGCCCGAGAACCTGGCGTTCACGACAATCGAGCGCGATGCCGTAAAGGCAGGCCAATGAGTTCGAAGGCAGGCCGCCGCGCCACCATCGAATGACGTAGCCATCGTCGTCGTAGTGTGACGGCTTGATCAGAACAAGCCGGAAACTCCTGCTCTTGCTCATAAGCAAGGGGTAGCTCGATGTCGGTCAAAGGCCAACTGCTTTCCGCGAGGTCCTCGCAAAAAACGACGAACTGTGGCGCGAAAAACATCCTATCCGACTACCTACCTCGGTTAACCGCACACGGCGCAATCGCCTGTTCGGCACAAATTGGGGATGCGCAGTCGCCAGTTCGTCATGCTCCAGACGTCCGTTCCGGGTCAAAACTGGCCTTGCAAACCCCCTCGTTGGCGGTCACGAGGATTAGTCTGGGGCGTGCATAGTGCTCGCTGCTTTCATTTTCACAGTTTGCCCATCGAAAGCAGCGACTTGAAGAGTAGTCCTATCGAAATTTTTTCATCTGCCGTCGTGCGCGGGCAAAACATGTATGCACGCCACCCGACATAGCCCGTACAATCACGGTGCCAAAATCGTCGGAAATGGTCAGGCCTACCTGCCAGTCGAGTAGGATACGTTGATCGGCATCACCTCGCCGGTTCATCGCGGCGGAGCCTGGACGACATCAATGCTGTACTGGCTCTTTTAGCTGGTCCCGGCTGAAGTAGGTCTACCAACGACCTTGGGGTTTAGGGGCGTGCTGAGGTTTGTATATGTTGTCGATGACGACAGTGCCTTCCGAATAGCGCTTGAACGTCGCCTGAAACTCGCCGGGTACGAAGTGGCGACCTACGCGTCTGCCGAGCAGTTGCTGGATCGCTTCCCGGACGAAAGCAAGCCCGGCCGCATTCTTGTCGATGTACGACTACCGGGAATGAGCGGTCGTGAACTCCAAGCTCGATTGGACGAACTCGGTTCGACGTTGCCGATTATATTTCTTACCGGCCGTCCCGACATCCAGACCACGGTGCAGGCCATCAAGGCGGGCGCGGAAGACTTTCTGATCAAGCCGACATTGTCCGACGACCTCTTTCGCGCAATTGTTGGTGCGTTCGCACGTTACGAAGTCACGCGTGCCAAAAAGGGCCCCGCGGGTCACTTCAAATTCCTCCGGGTGTGGTCAGTCAAATTCCTCCACCCGCGAGGCAGGACAAGGGACTGTTAGTTTGAGTTTGTTTCCCGGGCAAGAGCTTCA
>NZ_JASAUS010000320.1:0-4491 GCF_029953005.1 Bradyrhizobium sp. Mp27
CAGCATGAGCCGCTTGGCGAAGCTTGCTGCCGGCCGGCCGCCGAGCGCCAACCCCAGGTGATGGACGATGTGTTCGAGCCGTGCCGTCCGACGCCGTCGAAGCGGAACGACAGGCGCTCTTTTTCAAAGATTGTACTACTGCTCCGCCGCAATCGCCAATGAAATTAATCCCTGCGACAATCACGGACACTCAGGGAGGGAAAGGAGATTGTCCGGTTGAATTCCGTCCACTGTTGTCTTGATGTACTTGTTTCGGCCGTCTGTGGCGACGATGACCTCGACAGTGACGCCAGATTCTTCGACGTAGTACTCCCACTCGCGGCTTTCGAGATCTCGGATAGTCTTCTTAACGGATAGCTTCCATCGCGTTCCGTCTGAATTTACCCCGCCGACATTCTTGATTCTCTCGTGTGCGTTTCGCCTGTCAGTCTTGTTTATGCAACGAATGCGCACGCGTTTGGGCATGCGGGTGTCTCCCATCTGTGCAAGCTGTTGGACCAGCTTAGAGACTGGTCGAGGAGGAGGGACCGGCCGATTCTGGTAGGTGCCCCGGTTACTTGTCTGCGCCATTATCTGGGGCCCCTTGAGAATGTGACCCTCTCAGGGGCAATGTGGCCAGCCCCAGTCTTCGAGGACGGGCTGGCCACCATCGCTTGCGACGCGATCTCCACCGGGTAGCTACAGGCCAATGGATGCACATATTCGAGCAGCAAATCACGTCCCTGCGGTCGCAAGCGCTTGCGGTGTTTGCAGCCAATCAGGCCAGCGCGGCCGATCAGTCTTTGAGCCAAGCAGATCGCCAAGTCGCGACGTTTAATGCCGAGGAGGCTCAGGCAGTGCTAGGCATACTCGACAGCTTGAAACCCAACCTCGGGCCGAAGGAGGCGCGGAAGATCGCTGGACGCATACGCGCTCTTCTAGGAGAGCCGCGTGTGTGCCAACCGGTTCGGGTGGGATGCCTGTGAGACTTTCGCCAGCGCGGCGCGCCCGCGCTGTCACTGAGACTGAGGATCATCCCGCGGGCAGTGTGACGCAACGCGCGGTGCCTCACAGGGTGGGCAGGCCGACGAGCGCCGCGAGGAACGATTCTACTGGATATGCGCGTGCATCACGATAATTGATTTGGCCACATTTCCCCACTTAGGATTTGTGGCCGTCATCTGCATTTTTCCGATTCAGATAGTCGCACTTGCCGCCCTGGCCAGAAAATATGCTGATGAGAACATCGCGATAGCGATCGACAAAATCATCGCCTCCATTTGTGATCGGTTCGGCTGGAAGTAGGGCGGTGAGACCCTATCCGTAAAATCAAATCAAAAAACGGATAGCAAAAAACGCCCCTGTGACTATGGCTGCCGTGATGGCTATGGCTGCCGTGATGGCTATCGCGAAACCAACCCTAAAGCTTTCGCTCATCAGTTCCCCCCTAGGCCGCAGGCACATCCCCCTCCGAAATTGCGCCTGCGGCCTCCGCTGCGACGGTCCGCAATCATGCCGGTCACTGCGGTAGGTGTGCGACTACAAATTCTTGTAGTTGACCAGTTCGTGTTCTCTGGGCTTGAATCGCTGTCGAGCGGACCCTATGCCAGTCGCGAGCCCAATCGCCGGATGGAGTGTAGCCATGACGAATGAACCGGATGATCTCATCGGACGTATTGCTGAGATCGAACTAAATGAATCGGCGGCGATCTGTGTTGAGCAGATGGACGACGAAATCACGCTCGTCATTGCAAGCATTGTCGGCGTTCACTTCCAAGTGACAGTGGAGCAGGCGCTTGAGTTGTCTCGGGCTCTCGCTGTTTCCGCGGAGAAAGCGCGTCAGTCGCTGCTTTCAAGGAAGTGTCATAGCGCGTCGCCACCCGACGACATTGTTCGACCCTGTTGAAGTACCGCTCGACCTGGTTGCGAGCGCCGGTGGAGATGCGGGCTGTAGCTTTTTGAGAAGATCCCTGAATGCGCCGGCGCCGCCGCCCGCATGGGGCGACATCAACGAACTCGCGATCGCGGCCGCTCTGTTCTCTGCCTTGGTCATGGCGATAGGTGCGAGCGAGTCGAGCAGGGGGCCAGCCGGTGCGGCTTGTGGGCCACGGTCCGGTCTCGCAACCGATTGATCAATGGAAGCGTTAGCCCTTTGGGAAGGCGAGGAGCTTGTTGGTTCTGAACTGAATCACGGCTTCACCGAGCTTCGTTGGCAGCAGCAGTGCGCAACCGATGAATCCGCCGAAGCCGGCTATTATCCAGGGATAAATTTCAGTCCACAGTGCGGCAAGGGGCGCCTTGACCGCGCGGGGGCTATTGCTTGTCGGTGGGAGCAGCTGTAGGCGACTCGGGTTCTCCAGCAGGAGCGGCGCCGGTTTCCGGTGTAGCTGCACAGTCGCCAGCCCAAATCTTGGTGCCCCTGACGGTGCCGACTAGTTTGCAACCCATCGGCGCGTGCGGCTTTGCCTGTACTGCTGGCTTTTTGCTCACTTTCGGTGGGGTCTGAGCGAACGCGCTTGATACGAACAAAAGCGCGAGAAGTCCAACCGCTATCTTCATCTCATTTCCCTCTTCGCCTTCAGCCCGATAAGGTGGAGGTCTTCGCTGTGGAGGCCTTCGCTAGTGGGGATCACGGACACTCAGCCAGTGAAAGAAGATTGTCTGGCTGAACGCCGTCCGCCGTCGTCTTGATGTACTTGCGCCCGTTGTGTTCGGCCACGACCACGCCAGCCATGAGTCGGTCTTCTTCGACATAGAACTCCCATTCGCCGCTTTCGATGTCTCTGATCGTCTGAACGACAGACTGCTTCCATTGACTTCCGTTTGAATATTCACCTCCGGCACTTTCAATCCTCTCGTGGGGATTCATCCTGTCGGTCTTATTGATGCACCGAACGCGTGCGAGTTTCGCCACAGGGCTCTCTCCTTCGTATGCAAGGGCTGGGTGACCAGTTTAGCGTTCAGTGGCGGCCCAGGCAGCCCAACCAATCCTGGTAGGTGCCTGGGAGGCTTCTCGCCGATACAACTTGGCGGCGCCCCGCGGGCTAGCCTGGCACCCGCGGGAAGGGCGGTCAGCGTGTTATTGCAAGGCTGGCCGCCGAAGTTGGTGGCGCATGGCAGGGACAGCGCTTCAGCGCCCCCCCCGCCGAGCGCCGAGTCACGTCGCTGCTAACTTCACTGGGCAGCGCGGGTGTGGCAGGGACAGCGGCGGTTACGCATTCCGACGCCGAGTCGCGCTCGCGCTGCTTCCGGTCACCGGAGTAGCTAAGTTATGAAGTGGACGTACGAAACACGCGCGGGGTTAGCTGAGATCGTTAGCGTCCCGGGTGGCTGCGCGCTCTTGTTTGACGGTCAGGTGTTAGGCCAATACATCTCACCGATTGTAGCCGCAGGCGAACTAGCGAACGGGATATGCCATTGGCCGTCGGCTGGCGACCCCACGAAGATGGGCATTCCGGAAGACCTGTCCGAGTGGCAGCGCGTTCCGTAGTGCGTTAACGGCCGCCGGATTTCATCGTCCGGGCTCGTCGCCCTAGGCCGGTTCTAGCGTCTTGATCTCGCTGACATCAACTTCGCGTTCGGCGTGCCACGCATCGTAGGCTGCCTGCAAACGAAGCCAGATGGCCGGGCCGTTGCCGACCAGCTTTCCAATCCGGGCCGCCACATTCGGACTAACCGGCTTCTTCTCCGCGAGGATATCGTGCAGATGCTGCCGGGAAATGCCCAGCGCTTCTGCAATCTCGGTCTTGGACTTCCTGATGTCCTGCAGAATGTCATCAAGGACGGCGCCAGGATGAGACGGGCAGCGGTTAGGGTCGCGCTTAGCTCTCTGCTGTGCCATTGATGCTCTCCAATGTCGGAGCCCTTGGGGCTCCATATTCGCTCATTCGGTATTGTGGATTCAGTGGTACTGTTCAAAGTCAACGTTAGATGCATCGCCTCCTTCAAATTCGAATGTGATGCACCACGGGCCGTTGATGTGGATCGTGTAGCGCGCGGGCTTTCCGGCCAGCTTGTGGAAATTGTAGCCCGGCAGGTTCAGTTCGGAAGTCTCGATGGCTTCGTTGAGCGTATCGAGACGGCGCCCGATGCGTTCGTGCATTCTCCTATCAATCTTGGACGCTCCGGTAGACCAGAGTTTGTCAAGGCCTTTGTTCCGGAACGACTTGATCATGAGTTCGATGTAAGCGGCCTAGCGACACCTGTCAACAACTTGTTGACAGAATTGTTCCGCGAAGATACACGAGAGGCTCTTGCAGTTTTGCGGGCTATGGCGGGGCCCCCGCGATTTGGACGCCGCGCTGTGATGCTGGGGAAAGCACATGCGGATTGCGATAGCGCTTGCGTGCACGTTGGTTCTTGGCGGCTGCGCAGCCAATTCCGGAATAGCCCCTTCGGGCCCTTCTCTATTCGGCCGGATTTAGTCAAGGGCTTGATTGGGCGCCTCCTTGGGTTCGGTACCGCTCGCGGGGCCGTGCTTCTCTTCGGGATCAGCCGTATGGCTCTCCCAGC
>NZ_JASAUS010000321.1:0-4490 GCF_029953005.1 Bradyrhizobium sp. Mp27
CGCTCATCCAGGCAGAAAACTTATCTGACTGTGACTGCGGCATAGCAAGATATTGGCTACATATGATCTTGCCCATATCAATGGTTACCTGCGCATTCGCAACGATTGGAATTAAAGAGACAGCAAACGTCAGACTGATCAATCTACATCTCATCGAGGTTGTCCTTGATGCTGATCTACAGGGATCTGGAGAGGGCTGCCACTACAAGGACGCAAGAAAACGAAGTCTCGCGCCGCTCATGTTGATCTAAATCAACAGAAGTCCGCTTGGGGTCATTCGCGTCGTTTTGACCCTGCGCTGACTACTTCCGGTTTCCATCCAACACCGGACATATCGTTGCACTAGGTCGCGGTCACTTGCCCTGCTGCTTGATCGCCCACAGCCGATAGGCTTCGGCCTCGTAGGCGTCCCGCTCTGTCGGCGGCGGGATCAGCTTCGCGCCTTCGCTGCGGAAGTGATCGAGGCCGCGCCCGAGCGCCTTGCGAAGATCTCGGCGCGCGCGCCAAGCTTACAGCCCATCGTGTGCCTCATCGCCGCTCCGCCGTCGCCGCTCTTTGCGCCTGCCAGTTCGGATTGAACGGAGTTGCGCGAGGTCGTCCGGGTCCTGTGAGGCGTGTAGAAAACGCGGGGACCGCGCGACGCCGGGAGGTCTGGATATTTGCTGCGAGAAAAACCGTTGTTGCCGTTGCAGGCGAAGGCGAACGTTCGCCTTGGCCTGACAGCGACGAACTTTCGCTCCGTATGAAAATGACGCTGGGCCCAAGAGGAGACATTTCGAGGCGACCGATTGGTTGCTATATTCGGGCTTTGTACTTCACCGTGACTACGATTAGTCCCGTAGGAGTGCTAACCCTTTTAGGGGAGACAACAATGGGCGATTTGAATTCGGTGATTATCCGCAAGGCCTACGAAGACTTTGCGATAGGAAGCATCCCCTCGGTTTTCGCGGTTTTCGACGCCGGCATCACATGGCACGTTCCCGGTCATAGTCCCCTATCAGGCGACTATACCGGTCACGATCAGGTCGGAGGCTTCTTTCAACGCACGATGGAGCTTTCGGGAGGCGCGTTCAGCATGGATGTGCACAATGTGCTGGCTGAAGACGATCTCGTTGTCGCCTTGGTTACCGTGAACGCAGAACGAAACGGGCTGTCCGCGTCGTTTCCGGAGATCCACGTCTGGCAGATGAAGAACGGAAAGGCGACCGACTTCCGCGAGTATCAAGGCGATGAGCAGCGGGAGGACCAATTCTGGTCTTGAGACGCCGTCATTTCCTCAAGCGATAGACGGCACAATGAGGGCGACGCTAAGATCGACGATCCTTCAAAAGCGGCGCGGCGCAACAGGAATGGCTGATGTCCGAGACCGTCACCGTTGATTGCCCTCATCGCCAAAGGGCTACGACCGTCAGCGCGTCGGGCCAATGACGCTGCACCTCGATTGCAGCCGGGCCTACATCGGCAAGGCGGCAAGGTGACGGCTTCCCGCTAGATCAGAGCCGCGTGGCTTACTTGCGATACCTGCGGCGGGAGCGGCGGCAATCGTCGCGCAGTGAAGCCGATGCTGCGCACGTCGCGGCAATGAAAGCGTGTTTTCGAGAACGCTGCAATCTCCTCATGCTGTTGCCGAAAGGCAACTGATTTATTGTTTCTTCGTTGAACTGTTCCATTTTGCGTTTACGCCGCAACAAACAGTTCTAGATTTGCGGTCTCCGGGCTGGGGCGTGTTTTACAACAGCGAATTTTCGAACCCGGAGGCTTTTCGAAATGATTTTGGAATTTCTCGCAATTCTTTCTCTCGTTCAGTTCGCCAACATGATTTCGCGACTGATCGGTCGGCGGCATGACGTACTCTCCTACGTTTCAAGATCAGGTCCTCACCGGTAAGCGTGGCTAAAGCGTCACAAAAGCGAAAGCGGGATGGCCGCTCCGCCCGTGGCACAGTCTGGCTCTGATCGTCTGCTACTTGAAGAGTTTGAGCTGCCTTGTGTCGGGGGGCCTCCTTGAGGGGCGCGGTGGTGGCGTGAGTGTTCTGGTCGTCTCTCGAATGAGCTACTCGCTCGTTCTGGTAGAACCCAAGGGGACATATCCCCAGCTTCCGGACTGAGGCTCAAGCCACCAATGCTGACCTGCATTTGAATACCGACGCAATTCGAGATCGGTCAGTTGCAGAAGCCGCCATGGTAAGATCGCTCGTCACTTCCCGCTCACTGGGACCAATCCATATAGAGCGTGATGCCGATCATGATCAGCGAGCCGATCGCGACCGCCACCGGGCAGATAAACGGCAACTCCTCCAGAACGCCGACAACGACCGCCCGAACGCGGAGACTTCTCTTCATGTGCGCAAAGCGCGAGCCTGCCGCACCCATCGGACATCCCCGTTTGGCCCCCAGCAGCAGCGGTCTCACTCTTCAGCATCAAGTGATCTTCGGCTATCGCCCATTCGGATGTATCCGTGAATGAAGGTGAAGGAACTCTTGCTAGTCCGTTGGTGACGTGTGTTGCCGAGGCGGGCTCAGGAGGGAATGAGCGAGCAGATTGCGCTCGTTGACCAGCCACGCAGGTTTGATTGAACATCGCGCACACGTGGCCGTTGATGGCATCCCTGATGGTACGCCGTTCGAACGACTGGGAATATCGCACCATGTGGAACTGGATGATGCTAGGGCTAGAAAGCAATCGCGTGATCGGACTTCGGATCGCGAAGCTGATGCGCGGCGGCAAAGCGGCTCAACGAGAAGCCCAGCGCATGGTGAGTGAAAAGGTCTTGGCGGCGGCGAAGGCCGGTACAAGCCTGATGGCTGGCGCATCTGGAAACAAGATTGTTGAGCAGTATCGAAGAAAGGTGGCGGCAAACGCCAAACGGCTCAGCAGCAAACGGATACGGCGCAGACGAAAATGACGCGGGCCTCTCGGACACTTGCTCTGCTGCTTGATCGCCCACAGCCGGTAGGCTTCGTCCTCGTAAGGATCGTCGCGGTCGGTGGCGGGATCAACCTCGCGCCTTCCTTGCGGAAGTGTTCGAGACCGCGGCCCAGCTTCTCCCGGCGAGTGTGTGTTGATCGTTGGCCCGGTCGGGATCGTCGGCGCGTAGTCCTCAAGCAAGGATCGAAGCCGATGGCGGCAGCGAAGTGGTAGCCCGCGCGGGACTTCGGCGCGCACGCCATCATGCGGATCGCGATGCCCCACCATGAGGCGGGCTTCGCCGATCGATAGCGCTCCCTCGACTTGCGCCAATGCCGTCGCGACGAAGGGGGCGACGTGCGGCGCGGGCAATGGTGTCGAGGTCTTCATGACAAATGACCTCCAGCCGAGTGCAGACCATGCTGTGGAATGCCTTGCTGGGGTGGATCAGTTCGCAGGCGAACTCCATCGCTTCGCGCTCCATGCCGCGCCGAGTAAGCGATCAATTCGTGCAGCCCGGCGCGGCCCGCAGAGCGCAGGAGGCTCTGCGGGAGATATTCTGCGGCCGCCAGAGTACGTTGTGCGCCGGTCAACACGGCGTAGTGGGAGTGGTCACGCGTCCTTGGTCCCGCGTTCTACGCGGACCGCGTTGGTTGCGTTATTCCGTTGACTTAAGTGCGGCCGAACACACGGGCGACAATTCGGCCACCCGTGCCTTGAGGCAACGTAGGATGCGATGGCCACCGGGCCGAAGTCCTCTGCACAAGTGCTCCACGTCGCTTTTGCATTCCCGTGCAACCTAACGGGGTCGGTCAACCTGTTTTTGCCGAAAGCATTCTGACCAGACAATGCGATTGCAACGCCGAACAAGGGGATGAGCCAGTTCATCTCTAACTTCTCTTCTACAAAGCTGTTGACGTGCCTGAGCCCGAGAGCGGAACCGTTGACCTAGATCAAGCGATTGATGGTGGCGAGGTTCTTCTGAAGGGATAAGGCTTGCGGGCGAACGCCCCGGCTGGGCTCGTTCTTTTGCGGGGATTTTGATCTATTTCGTCAAATGCGTGAGGGATGCAGATGTCAGACAATCCCATGGACGTGATCGAAGCCGCCATTCGCTCTGCATTCACCAGTTACCCAAGGGAAGATGACCCGGATTGGCGAAGTCCGCATTGGATCAAGCCCGAAGAATGCACGCACTTGGCGCAGGGCATTCTGCTGGAATTGGAGGCAAAGGGGTTTGAGATCGTGAAGAGGTCGACTTGATAGATGCACCGGCCGACTATGCAGGGGAACACGATGAAATATCAACTCTGGTATATGAAGCCATCGTTTCTTCGCGACGTCGTTGGAACCTCGCCCGATCCCAATAACCTCTCGGCTACTCATGTTCACTTGAAGGATATCGAAGCTGATAGTCAGGAAGATGCTTTGTCTCGCATGCGAGCGGAGAACTGGTCGCCGAATGGTGAGGCTCTAGCCCGTCCTATTCGTGAGAGTGCGGCTTTTGGGCCCGATTGATGCGGCCGCACATCTTGTCTGACGAGGCGCACAGGATTGCCTTCGGCTTTTCGCCGCCTGACGAC
>NZ_JASAUS010000322.1:0-4460 GCF_029953005.1 Bradyrhizobium sp. Mp27
CGGCGGCTCTTCTTCGTCATCTTCGCTCCTGATTCGCAGCAAGAATCCTCGCCGCTGTCAGGCAGAAAATCCACTCAAGCTACTGTCCGAATTTGCGGGGCCAGCTCTGAGGCACGCACGCGGTGCGCAGCCCGTGTCGACAACATGAATATCACGCCGGTTGGCGGCCGACTGCCCAGGTTCGACCTCTGGGGCATACACAGACAGTACGAACAAGGCGGCGGCAATGAAGGCGGAAATTGCGACGGCTGAGAGCGTTTTGATCATTGGTTGCGGTCGTGTCATTCGCTGCTTTGGCTCGTGAACTTAATGATGATTCGCGCTTTGGTTCGTTGGAGAACCTAGCTTGAGCCGCATATTCAAACCCTTTGTGTTTCTGATCGCTGCCATCTACTTCCTGGTGGACGCCGTCTTTTTCACTCTCTTCAAACCTGTCCTTCGCCGGCTGGCGGATTGCTGGGTTTTCGAAAGCTTACGAGCGTGGATTGTGTCGCTTCGTCCATATCCTACTCTGGCGCTGTTCATCGTGCCGGTCATTTTGCTTGAACCTGTTAAGCCTGTTGCGGCTTACCTGACGGCGACAGGCCACATCGTTGGCGGGCTTATGGTCCTCATCGTTGGCGAGCTTCTCAAACTCCTGCTTATTGAGCGTCTCTTCAGCGTTAGCCGCGATAAGCTGATGTCAATTCCTGTTTTCGCCTGGTGCTACGACAGGTTTTGTCAAGGCCAGGGCTGGGTCATATCCCTGCAGGCATGGCAACTCATGCGTCGTTGGAGCTCCAATGCCAAGCACGCTGTTCAAAGATATGTCCTTGAATTTAAGGCTGCGCAGAAGCGCAAGAGGCTTTCTTGGCGATCGCGCTGAACGTCGAGCTCGCAGGCCAACTAGCCGTCTTCAGTTTAACTGTTACCATCCGGTCGTGGATGCAAGTAGTCCAACTTGACGCGAGAGCGCGTCCCAGGGCCACACACCGCACGGCTGAGCAAATAGCGCCACCAGATGTTTGTTGAGAACCTATTCTCTGCTGACAGGTTGTGTCGTCGCCCAGATCCCCATCCCGGGATCTAAACCGGCGCTCGCAGCCCGGAAGAAATCCACTTTATCGAATGGGTTTCGCAGACGACAATTTAGCGACGTGATCGCAATTGACGCCCCGAAACGTGCGCATCTCGAATCCGATCCGAGAAGGCTTAATGTGCGTCAGGATCATTGGACCCAAGCATTGGGGGCATATGGGGCTGAATTGCTATGCGGCTTGCGTCGAACAAGACGGCTAAGGAAGGCATGATGCTCACCTAAACTCAGGCGAGAGCGCTACAGAACTCTTAGCCATCGAAGATGCCGTGATGGGACGGTGATTCACCATGGGATCATCGCTATCTCCCGCGCCGTTCTATTTTGCTCACTTTCGAAAAGTTAACGAATTAGGACACCTGGGAAAGCACAACGCCACCAAGCCCAATAATGCTTGGTGGCGTTGGATTAGGTCCGGACAGCGCAATCCCCCGGTGATTACCAAAACAGCAGACATGCACTGCGATCGTCTGTTCAAAATTGCTCACTTTCAAACTTGAGCATTGGTATTTTTAGAGTTAGCCACTGTTGTCGGAAGCAGGCCAGCCCACCGTTCGGACCGTCGTAGTCTAATCAGGACCACTCGCAATTTGAAATTTTGACAGTGAGCAAAAGTGAGCAACGCGCCGCTGCTGGATTTGGTCGGCTACAAACGGAAGCCGCAGCCATTCTGTGATTTCTCTCAAGATCCAGACGGCGCCGAGCCGTGCGAGGATCGGTAACTCGTACATCGCAATAGTTTTCTGATACCTGATCGTCTCGTCAGTGCAGTCGAGCAGCGAGTGTGGAAGAGTAAGAACCTAAGACCTACATTTGCGAGCGGGCTTTCTGGGCGCGCAGGAACATAGATTGACCTTGTCGGTTAGCTCGCCGGGACTTCATCTTAGGGAGTGTGCGCCGTGGAGAACGATCGAATTGCCGGCTCGGCGAAGGATTTCGCCGGTAAGGTCGAGGGCACCGTCGGCGATATCGCCGGCGACGCAAAGACCCAGGCAGCAGGCCGCATCCGGGAGGCGACAGGCACCGCGCAGAACCTGTACGGCCAGGCCAAGGATGCAACGCGCGAAGCTACGGATGCCGCCGTCAACTACGCCAAGGACGCTTATGAGAACAGCGGCGATACATTCCATGACGGCTCGCAAGCGATCGCGAAGAGAGTGCAGGACAATCCGCTCGCTTCGATGTTGATCGCGGGCGCAATCGGCTTTGTGTTGGCGCTATTGACGACGCGCCCGCCGCGCCATCCGCGGCAGCGTGGGCGATAACGGCTACGACGGCCACATCGGAACAATTCACGCTTTTTGATTGATTGGCTGTTTGTCGACTCGGAGATTAGATTGTGAGTGATGACATCCCGCTGGCCCCTTTCGCCCATGAAAGTTTGGATTCCGTTCCAGAACCGAAATCCATCATCGCGGAAGGCTCCGAAGCTGTGAAAGGGACAGTCCATCGGGTTGCCGGCGCGATAGAAGCAGGTCGAAGGCCAGGGATGCCGCTGAGCATCTTGAGCAACATCGCGCGCGAAGCGCCTCTTGCTTCGTTGTTAGTCGCTTTCCTGTTGGGAGTTGCCATCGCCCGCCGCCGATGATGGTTTAGGGGCGCACTAACCGTCCCAGGCTAATCAGATATGCTGACCCCTCGGAGGCTGCCTAGCTAGAGCGGGTACCCAATACCGGCACCCGCCCGCAATGTCCGAGACGGGTCCCACGAACAAAGTCATGCACCGCAGCAGCTCGCAGCTTTATTTGATCGCCCTATCGGAGCGCAGCTAACATTTCCGGCGGGATCGTCTGGGCTGGGAAACGCAGGATGCTTCAGCCGCGCTCAGCGGCCGCGACGTAGCCGGCCGTGGCCTCGTCTTTGTCAGCGGCGAAGGCTGCCAGAACTTCGGCCTTCTCGCGCTTCGAGACCTTGAAGAAGTCTAGGGGCCGTCCGAGTTCCGCTGCGACCTCATCGAACTCTGCGGGGGAAATCCGGAGGTCCCGATGGGCCTCATCAAGGCCGAGCGACGTCGTGCGGGGTTTGGTGGCCGTGAATGACCGCATTCTGATTCAGACGCCAGCGAAGTGAGTTTTGACCGCCAAGACGCGAACCCGCCGGCCGCCCCCCTTGCCAGGGTCGAAGTGTCGCTTCCCGTCAAAAAACGCCGCATGTCGAGAGTTAGTACTTAAACTCCGGCATGGCCTTCAATTCGTCCTTGGTGGCGTTATACACCGCGTGATCGGGATACCAACGCGTACTGGCGCGGGTTGTGGTGGTTGTCGTGGTGGTTGTTGCGGCACCGGTGGTGGTTCGCGTGGTGCTATCTGGAGCGGGAGTGGTTGCAGGCGCATTTGCCGGTGCGGACGTTGTTGACGAAGTTGTCGAGGTCACCGGCTGGTCAACCCACTTCAGCTTATCGAAGGCGACCGCCACGTAGTGTTCGCCCAGGCCGAGAACGCCGCCCACACCCAGAATGACATTGGCCACCTTGCCTGACCTATCCAAAATCACGTCGTGGATGTCGCCGATCTTCTCGTTTGCTTCATTGTACACATCGACGCCGGCGAGCTCGGACGCGCGCCACTCACCCTCCTTGTGCGTGGTAGCACTGGTTGTCGAAGCCGCTTGGTTTGTGGCTGTTTGCGCCGCCGCCGCGCCGGTCATCGACGCGATAGCCAGGAATGCTATTGCAAGACATTTGGAAATCATGATGTTCCTCCATTGTTTTGGTGAACAATAACGCGGTGTGACTTTGGTTCCAGCGACGGAACAGTAAATGTGTCCCTTGCGGCGCGTCTCTGAGAAGCGGCGGACACCCGCGCTCAAGCAATTGCGCGTCTCATTCGATCATCTTGTCGGCGCGAGCGCAGCGTGAGTTGCTGCCTTCTCGACACCCGTGGCGGCAGAGTCGACTGCGAACCACTCGGCGCAACCCGGCAAACTGCGCCTGGTGATCATCATGCGCCAAAAAAGGCGAGAACTGAGTTCCGAAGCAACCATTGGTGGCGGCATTGGTCCACTGTTACAAACAAGGGAACGTTCAAAAAATGTCCAATGCAAATCAGATTCACTCGAATCAGAATTTCGGGCAGCAACAGAATAGTAGGCGAACTCGCGAAGCACACGACAAGCAGCTACAGGAAACCAGAGGGCGGCTTAAGAGCCGTTCTCATTTTCTGAGCCAACCGCCGCGGGAGGTCCTATTTGTTCTCTTCTTCGAGTCTTTTTCGAAAGCGAGCAATGTTGACCAGCGTGGATGGAGCCAAAACACTATATTGATTAGATCACCGCCCTAGCCCGTCTTATTCGCGAGAGGGCGCCTGAGAGGCTGGCGAGCGTGGTGTAAAGCGCTGATGCGGCGTAGGATTCGGTTGCGAAGCCACCCCATCACCTTCAACCGCGA
>NZ_JASAUS010000323.1:0-4449 GCF_029953005.1 Bradyrhizobium sp. Mp27
AGTCTCGGTCATGGCGTATCGCTCTCCTCGAGAGGTTCTGGCAGGCTCGTCACCCGCCTCGATACGCCGCCTTCCTCACACCGTCATCACCCAGATTCCGCCATAGCTCCTTTTTCCACTGAACGCCCTTTGATTTTTGACGGATGACGTCTGTTCATCCTTTTGCGTACCTCACCAAAGCCCAAAGCTGCTTCTCGCAACGTTCTGCGCCGTTTCGCGAATCCTTTTGCTTGACAGGGACTGCCCATGCCCGACCTCGACGAGCTGCGCGACTTCGTGGACGGCGTACTGAGACGCGACGGTCAAGATCTTGAAGCCGTCAAATCCGCTGCTCGCACCGCGCCGATTCCAGGAGTCGAACCGGTGCCGGGCGCTCCGGGGAAATCCGAGAGCGCGACGCTTGAGGCGATCATCAGCCTGCACCGGCCTGTATTTGCAGTCAGCGACGACCTCGTACAGCCGGAGCTGACCTCTAACGGGTTGGATCCCGAAGCGTCAGAAATGAAGAAACTCGTTGAGGCCAACGCAGCGCGCATCAACGGGACCATTCGAGCGATCGGGCGTATCGACTTGCCGGGGGACGAAGTTTACCCTTGGGCCGGAACCGGTTGGCTCATCGACACTGAGCTCGGCAGCGACATCATCGCGACGAACGCCCACGTGGCCGTGCTGTTCGCCGAGGCCAGCGCATCCGGAATCGACTTTCGGAAGCTGCCCTTTGCGGGCGACAAACTTGAGGCGCCAATCCTCGATTTTCGCAGGGAAAAGAGCGCTGCGCCGCCGCGTCGCTTTAAGGTTCTTGAAGTTATCTACATCGGTACGCCCAATCAACTCGACGTTGCCTTCCTGCGCGTCGCAAAGGCGGGCGAAGCCGCAGAGAATGCTGATCGGCTCCTCGCAAAACCGCTTAGCCTCGCAGCTTCCGATCCGGCGCAAGGGTTGGCTGTTGCGACCATCGGCTACCCCGGCACGGATCGCGGCGATTATGATGTCGAAACCCTGATGCGCGTTTTTGGAAATGTCTTCGACACGAAGCGCTGCTCACCGGGCAGGATCATGGGCCGCGACCCCCGCGGCATCACGCATGATTGTTCATCAATGCCCGGAAGCTCTGGCTCCGCCGTTATCGACGTTCAAACCGGCGAGGTCGTCGGCCTGCATTTTCAAGGCACGCCGTTCCGCTCCAATCACGCAGTGCCCGTCACGACCCTCCAGACGCTTATCCGAGAGCGTCCATGGCATATCGTCGCACGAACCGACGTTCGTTCCGAACAGGCAGGCGACGCGCAGGTGCCGATCCGAAACCAATCCGACTTAGACGATGATGATGGAGCTGCGCCTATGAAGGTATCGATTGTTGATAGCAAGGGCGGCGTGAGGATTACTTTGCCGCTCGAAATTACGGTGCGGATCGGATCTTCCGGCGACGCGGCACCGCAACATACGAAGAGCGATGCGCCGCTTTCTCTTGAAGCCGCGACCAAGCAGATCGATGGGCTGGTCGCGAAACACCCGAACGTTGTGCGTGTACGCGCCACCTATCTGTTCGATGCAAACGGCAAGCTGACCGATAAAAAAGGCGTCGTGTTGCTAGTCCGCCCCGAAGCCTCCCGAAACGCTGCCGATTACGGGGTTCCGGTCACACTTGGCGGTGTGCCAGTTTCTCTCGAAATGGTCGATCTGCCGTCGCTCGCAAGTAAGCTTGCCGGCGAAAATACGCTCGATTCCGGCCTTGAGGCGCCCGCGACGATGCAGGCCTACAAGCGGAACCTGAAAGACGAGCGGTTTAACCTCGACCCGGTCACCGCCGACATGACGCTCGTCTTGCATGTTAGCCCCGAAGCCGGCTGGCGCGAGCTCTCAAAATTCTTTGGGAGCGCCGATTGCGATAGCATCACTATCGGCATGTACAATTTCACCGCGCCGCACATCATCGAGGCGGTCCGAGCCGCGATAACGCCCGACGGCCGCAACACCATTCTCACGCTCAACCGCAAGACCGACGATATTGGCAAGGGCAACAAGGCGGACGACTGGCCGGAGGAAAAGGTCATGAAGTCGCTCAAGCGCGATGCCAAGGACCAGTTCGACTGGACGCCCGCTTCGGTGTCTGGCAAAGGGCGGTTGTTCTCCACGTCCTACCACATCAAGGTCGCCGTGCTGGGGAAGGGCGAGGCCTATGACCGCTTTTGGCTTTCGAGCGGCAACTGGGCGTCTTCGAACCAAGCGCCCTTTGGCGATGCAGATCATCCCCTCGAGGATCTCACCTGGTCTGACGTCAAAACCTACGATCGCGATTGGCATGCTGTCGTCCGGTGTGAGCCTCTAGCGACGACGTTCCACAATCACCTCAAACAGGATTTCGTCGATTGCCGGGAACTGGAAGGAGAGGAAGCCGCGACGCCACTTTTGCCAGAACTGATCGTTCCGGAAGACTATTTCCTAGAAGCGCCTCGCGCAGTCAGGGAGTACAAAGCTTTCGCGCCGAAAGTCCTCAAAAAGAAGATGACGGTTCAACCCGTCCTGCCCCCCGACAATTATCCCGAGGTTGTCATTCCTCTCATAAAGAGCGCGCGCGATAGCGTGCTCTTCATCAACCAGTCATTCGATGTAAAGGAGGAAATGCCTCCGCATTATCAGAAGCTGCTGGAGGCCTTGCTGGATCGGCAGCAAAAGATCCGCGACGTGCGCATTATCTTTCGCAGTGGGTATGGTAAGGAGCGTGACATCTTCCGCAACGCCGTGGAATTTGGCTTCGACAAAGACAAGATCCGTTTTTACGGCACTTGCCACACGAAGGGCATCGTCGTTGACGGCCAGAAGGTCCTTCTCGGGTCGCAAAACTGGACGGGATCCGGCACGAAGTTCAATCGGGATGCTAGCCTCCTGATCGAGGACAAGGAGGCTGCGGAATATTTCACGGAGATCTTCGAGTTCGATTGGAAAAACGTCGCGACCGACCGCGTTGCGCCTGACCACGGTCCAAGCCGGCCGGTGCGAACCCGACACAGCGACGAAGAGGCTCCGGTACCGCTCGGTTTTCGCACCGTTGCGTGGGGCGCCTGGGAAGGGACCTGACCATGGCTACGAAAACGCGAACCCCGAAGGCTGCCGCCAAGGACAATTCTTCACCAGTCGCTCCGACCATGTGCGTCATCTCCGACGCGACGCGACGGCGGCGCGATGGCCGTATGACGGAAACGAACGGCGGCAGCTCGGTCGAGCGCGTTCCAGGCTTTAACGCCTTAAGGCCGATGACAGCCGGCTTCGATACGACGCGCGTTTCGGGCCCCACCATCTTGGCATCGGTAGCGGACGGCGGCTTTTTCTCGATCGCCCCGCAAACCCTTGTAGCGGCAGCTCCGTCGCTGCCCAACTATGGGGGTACTGGCAAACCGGAAGACGTCATTGGCGTGGATGACCGTGTGATCATCCCGGACTCGTCGCTGACGCCCTGGCGTTGCATTTGCCATCTTGAGATTACCTACGATTCAGGCCAAGTCGGCTTTGGCACCGGATGGTTCGCTGGGGAGCGTACCCTAATCACGGCCGGCCATTGCCTCTATGCGCGCCCGACGGCTATCCAGCCCGCCAGGCGCGCTAGGCAGGTTCGCGTGATACCGGGCCGCAATGGAAATCTGGCACCCTATGGATATGTCGTCGCGGACAAGTTCGACTGGCATCCGAAATGGGAATCCGAAAAAGAGGAGAAGGATGCCGCTCCCTACGATTACGGCGTCATCTTCGTAGACCACGAAGTCAATGGAGCACCGTTTGGCGAACGGATCGGCTATTTCGGCTTGCGCAGCTACGAGAAGGACGAGGAAAAGCTTCTCGACATGGCGATCGTGAACAACGCGGGCTATCCGCACGAAGCAGCCAAACCCTATGGCTCCCTGTGGTTCAACGCTGGACGCGTCCATATGCAGGACGCGGCGCATAAGGACGATCGCTTCCTCGAGTACATGGTCGATACGACGGGGGGCGACAGTGGCAGCCCTGTCTTCCTTTTCGATTCGACCGCCAACCAACGCTATGTCGTTGCAGTCCACACAACCGGAAACTTCATCAATCGGGGCGTGCGGATCACGGCCGAGGTTTACGATCAGATCCTTGCATGGGCCAAGTAGTGCGCCCTTGCGGGAGGGAGCCTTTTGGACGATCCCTTCATCCAAGGACGGCTCCAGGCAACCGCATTCATTGACAGTCGATCAGAAGGCTTAGACAGTCGGAGGAAGATGCTATGGGGCGGTGGCGAGGATATTGCATCTATCGTTGCTAATGTGAACCGATGGAGCGCCCCATGCAAAAGTTGAACGATCTGAGCCGATCCCCGAGCCCACTCGATCCGGACGGCACGCTGATCGCCGTTATCGAACTGAGCCTGTCGAGCTGGCTCGTCGCCGGCATTGTGCCTGGTGTCGAGCGCCAGCCATTGAAGAAGCTCGC
>NZ_JASAUS010000324.1:0-4445 GCF_029953005.1 Bradyrhizobium sp. Mp27
CGCCCTCCCGACGCAACGACAAAACCGTAAAGCCCCGCGTTCAGCATAACCCGGCAGGAATCCACTTAAATCCAGCGGGGCGCTGTCCAAACAACCGGGGCCAGCTCTCCGTATCCGACTGCGAACTGACGGAAACATATTCGCCAGCCGCCATGGACATTGCGCCGGCAACTAGCCCGGCGATCCCGGTCAAGAGAACGTCGCTTCGAGAGACGGCAGCTGACGCCACTCCCAGGGTAAGACTGGCGGTTGAAATGATCCCATCATTGGCACCGAGCACGGCCCCTCTCAACCAGCCGATGCGCGTAACGAGGTGGGTCTCTTTGTGGAGGCGGCTCATTTGTCCAATTTCCTCTCTCCTTAGCCGTCCTGCGGAGGGCCTGATGACGGTAGGCAGCCGATGCGATACTTATTTCACCCTCGTGACGCTCGACCACGGTCACCGCTCAGGCGCGTCACGATCATTGCTTAGTCTCCGGAACTGGCGCTTCCCGTAACGATCTAAGTCAACAGGGTATTGCATAAGGGCGGCTTCTGAGTGAGCCAGGTGCTCAGAGATCACCGGTCGAGTTCAGTCTAAGCCTCGATGAGGCCGCGCTCATAACAGGCCTTTTCGTAAGGAAACACGACGGTCGGATCCGGCCTGTCGAGGCGACGGTGCTTGCCTGGATAGTTCAGCCGCCACAGTATATCGCGAATGATATTAAGTCGCGCATGATATTAAGTCGCGCATGTTCCTTGTCGCCGGCCCGGACCACGGTCCAGGGCGAGGTGACGGTGTGCGTCCGCTCCAGCATCTTGTCTCGTGCTTCGGAATAGGCCTTCCAATACTTCTGCGCCTTGGCATCGATGGGGCTCATCTTCCATTGCTTCAGGGGATCCCGTTGGCGCTCGGCGAGCCGTCGCTTCTGTTCCTGGTTCGAAATATCAAGGTAGTACTTGAGCAAGGTGATACCCGCCCGCTCAATCATTGCCTCGAAAGCCGGCACGGTCTCCAGGAATTCCTCGGTTTCCTCCTTGGTGCAAAAGCTCATGACACGCTCAACTCCCGCCCGGTTGTACCAACTGCGATTGAACAGCACGATCTCTCCTGCCGCGGGCAAATGCGAAACGTGACGCTGGAAGTACCATGAACACCGTTCCCGATTGCTTGGCGGCCCCAGCGCCACGACGCGGGTATCGCGCGGGCTTAGATGTTCGACGATCGACTTGATCGTGCTATCCTTGCCGGCGGCGTCGCGACCTTCGACGATTATGAGGATACGCTGACCGCGCTCAATCACGGAGCGCTGCAGCTTCACGAGCTCGATCTGCAGCCGGATCAGCAACGTGTGATACCGATGGCGGTTCAAATGTTTCGGGAGCGGTGGCCGTTTCTTCATGGTGTGTTCCCTCCTGGTCGCCTCAACCATCCAGGTCGGCGCGCCGACGCGACGTCCACAAATTTGCAGCTCTCCGACCAGCGGTCACTTCACACTTATCGGTCGGGTCGCATCGCGAAACCGATGTTGTGCTTGCAATTTGATACCCGTCAACATGGCCGCTCAGATGGATCGCAGCGTTCTTGCCCGATGCCTAGACCGAAAACCAGTCCGGGTTTCAGCCGTCTGGATCGGCATTTGCATGGAAACGTTCAACTCGGCCATACTTCCTAAGGGGACACCGGATAGGGGTCTGGTCAGACGGTGCCCCGATTGGAGCTTTCGTTGATTACGCTGAGGGTTCTTCACACGACGACTTATCGGTTCAACGAACACGTGCGCCTGTTGCCGCACCGCCTGATGCTTCGTCCGCGCGAAAGCCGCGAGCTTCGTCTGATTTCGAGCAACCTCACCGTGACGCCGCCTGCGGCCTTGACCTGGGCGCAGGACGTGCTTGGCAATGCAATCGCGACTGCCACGTTTCAGATGACAGCCTCCAACCTGGTAATCGCCAGCGTCGCGGAGCTCCAGCTCGACGCGGTTGCATGGCCGGTGTTCGATATTGCGGTCTCGGCTATGTCTTACCCATTCCGCTATTCCGATGACGATTGGACCGATCTCGCCGCTCTCGCTCTTCCTCAGTTCTCGGACCCGGCTGGTGTCCTGCGAAATTGGGCACAAATGTTCGTTCGAGGAAGTCGGACTGACACGCTGTCGCTGCTAAAGGACCTCAGCTTCGGCGTGTCCGAGGCTGTCCGATATCAGAGCCGCGAGGATGAAGGCACCCAAACGCCGGTAGAAACCCTCAATCGTGGCTGGGGGTCGTGTCGGGATTTCGCGGTATTATTCACTGAAGCAGCACGCATGCTCGGGTTCGGAGCCAGAATCGTCTCTGGCTACCTTTACAACCCGGAACGACAAAGCATCGGATCGATGCGGTGCGGGATCAACCCATGCTTGGGCAGAAGTCTTCGTACCTGGAGCCGGCTGGATCACCTTCGACCCCACGAATCGTAGCCTCGGTGGCTTCAATCTGATCCCGGTCGCGGTCGCGCGCGATATCCGGCAGACGATCCCTGTGTCCGGCAGCTTCGTCGGTAGCACCGGCGCCTTCGCCGGGATGTCTGTAGAAGTTCTTGTCACATCATAGATCGACCTTCGGCGGATTCCCGGTCGGCTATAGCCAATTGATTCCCGCCAACGGCAACAGCCGTTGAAGGATGGCCGCCAGGCAGATCAGCGCCACCAACAATTTGAGAAGGCCTGCCAAGCGGGATTCATTGACGAACCTGTCGATGGCCCAGAAGCAAAGTGCCCCGACGACGCAAATGATCAAGATCCCGATGATGAGTGAAAGCATGGAAGCCCCCTGTGCTGCCGCAGGCAGCGACGCGCGTGCGCCACTGCGGACGAAAAGAAAGATCGGCTCTCGCACGTGCGCAGGGCGCCGCTTCACGAGGGTCTGCGATGAACAAAGCTAAGTCTGTCCGATTGATGCGCGCTCACGTTGCGCTAGATCAATTCACGTAAGCCTTCCTGGATCATTATTACGCATTTCCTTTCCGAAGACGACGGCTGCACCCAAGGCAGCCGCGCCACTCGAAAACGCATTTGGAGATGCTGTCATGAACAAGTCGCCTAAAACTATGCTTCTTGCGCTCATCGTCGCCGGCACGCCGTGGCTCATCGTGCCTGCCGCTGCGGCGCCATTAACCTCCCCGCTGATGCTGCGCAGCGCGGTGACACCATCGGTAGAGACCGTGCAATATCGTCGCGGTTGGCGCGGCGGCTATCGTGGCGGTGCAGGTATTGGGATTGGGGCAGGCATCGCTGGCGCGCTGATCGGCGGGGCGATTATTGGCGCAACGCAACCGCAACCCTACGGCTATTACGGCTACGGTCCCGGGTATTACGGGCCGGCCTACGTCGCGCCGGCTCCCTATGTTGGTGGCGACGCGGTCGGCTATTGTGCGCAACGTTTCAGGTCCTATGACCCGTATTCCGGCACCTATGTTGGCTACGACGGCCTTCGCCATCCATGCCCGTAATGATGGTAACCGAAGTCTCGCGCTTCGATTTGCAGGCGCCTTCCCGATATTGAGTCGGCCCCACCGTGCGTCGATCGAATCAGCAACGTCTTTTTGGCTGGCGGAGCAGTTCGACGAGAGAAAGTGAAATGATCAAGGATGATCAGAGGGCGCTGGGGCGCTTAGCCAAGCATCAGTCGGAGGTGCCCGCACCGGATCCGGGCGCGGGCATCCTGGAGAGGAAGCAGGCCGATCGGTCTATCAAAGATGCCCTCGAGGACGACGAGGTGAGAGAAACACTTGGACTGCATCATCGGGGCAAGCGCCCGTAGGCGTGTTGCATGCAACTTTACACTATACCATAGCGTGAGCCCATAGGCGGAATCAGTCAAACCGACCAACCTGGAGGATTCTGAGGTGAAGATTCGGGTCGGCTACGAGATGATTTACGACTTTCCTCAGCCTACACCCATGATCATGGTGCTGGGCGCTCATTTCACGCGGGCTTCAGATGTGATTGTGCCCGACTATCTGACGACGGATCCCTCCGTTACGATCGTCCCATACCGTGATGGCTTCGGCAATTGGTGCAGCCGCATCGTTGCCCCACGCGGCCGGATGCGCCTGGCGACTGACGGTATCATTCGCGACACAGGCTTGCCGGATGTCGTTGTGCCCACGGCACAACAACACGCGATCGAAGACTTGCCGGCAGATACAATCGTCTATCTTCTCGGCAGTCGCTATTGCGAAACCGACCTACTGTCCGATGTCGCGTGGAAGCTTTTTGAGAAGGAGCCACCTGGATGGGCGCGCGTTCAGGCGATCTGCGATTTCGTTCACAATCACATTCAATTTGGCTATGAGCATGCGCGCGCAACAAAGACGGAGCTATGGCGGAATCTGGGTGATGACGGTGTGAGGAAGGCGGCGTATCGAGGCGGGTGACGAGCCTGCCAGAACCTCTCGAGGAGAGCGATACGCCATGACCGAGACT
>NZ_JASAUS010000325.1:0-4422 GCF_029953005.1 Bradyrhizobium sp. Mp27
TCCGCAACCCCGACCAGCTCCGACGACCCGAGCGCTACCAGCAGAGCACGCCGATCAAAGGGGTCCCTTTTGGAGGCCGATAGGGGGTCCCAGTCAAACGCCGATTGACAAACTGCTTCTTGATGTTGTTGGCGAAGCCCTTCTTCTCGAGATAGTCGAGCGTGTCGGCGCGCACGATGCCGAGATCGACGCCTTTAAGAAAGAGGATGTCGGCGATGCTCTGCACCGAGCCTCGACCGGTGATCGGCAGGACGCGCAGCTTACCGTCGTCGTCGAGCACGGAAGCGAGGTCTGCACCGAACTGCACATAGGTGCCGCCGATCGTACCAGTAAGCAGCGTGACCGTGTTGGCGTTCATTGCCTTCTTGGTCGAGACCGAGCCGAATTGGAAGACTGCCTTCAGGCTGTCACTAACCTTGGCCGGGTCATACTCGGTCTGTCCGGCATGGGCGGCAAATCCAGAAGCCATCAAGATCATCGCGGCAATCATTCCAAGGAGTTGACGCACAACATCCTCCTGGCATGTGGAACCTGCCACACGGACACAACCTCTCGAATCGTTGATCGTTCCCATGACGCCAGTGGAACACTGGGACCGAACACTTCTGCTCCGGGTCAAAAGGCGAAGAACTCAGCGTGAGCCAATCTCGTCCGCTACGCCCCACTAAGCTGACCTCAGTGAGGGGTGTCGCCACTTCGCTGATGGGCCAATAGGCTTTGCTCACCAGCAAAAGTCTTCCCGAGACCCGGCCAGTGCCGAGCGCGGCTTTATCTTTCTCGCAGCACGAAACCTTTACGCTGCTCATCTATTGGTATGTCTAGCGGCGGAACCGGAAAAACGGCAGCCGTCTGAGAAAGCCGCGCGGAGTAATGCCCGAGCGGCTTTTTCATGCAGATCGCGCCGTGTCCTTATCAGCGCATCAGCAGGCTCCGAGGTTTGGGACTAAAGCAGATGAGGCCTTTAGCGAGACAGCCATTTAGGGCACGTACCACCGAAGAACTTATGGCGCTGCTCAGCGCAGTAGCTACTGCAATTCTTGCGGTCATCATTATCTCGATGCTCTATTTTGGCCGGGATATCTTCGTGCCCGTTGCTTTGGCTATTCTACTCAGCTTCGTGCTGGCGCCGCTGGTCGGAATACTGCAGCGTATCCATGTCCCCCGCGGATTAGCCGTCGTGAGCGTGGTTATACTTGCCTTCACGCTGATTTTCGCGATGGGGAGTCTCCTCGCCACGCAACTGACGCAACTCGCGGGAGACCTCCCGCGTTACCAATCGACGATAAGCGAAAAAATTCAGTCCTTCCGGGACACAAAAGCCGGCAGGGGCACGCTGGAACGCGCCTCCGACATGCTGAAGGATCTCAGCAAAGAACTTGATAAGCCAAAGGATGCACCATCCGCACGTGGCTCAGGCTCTGTCGCTGGTTTCAACACGCCCGCGCCGCTGACGCCGGTTCCGGTAGAAGTACGCCAGCCCGATCCTGGCGCGCTGGAAAGCCTGCGGACTTTGATCTCGCCGCTGGTTCATCCTCTCGCGACAACCGGCATCATCATTATTTTCGTCATCTTCATTCTGCTTCAACGCGAAGATCTTCGTAATCGTCTCATTCGATTGGCGGGGTCATCCGATCTCCAACGTACGACGGCGGCGCTCGACGACGCGGCGAGCCGCCTTAGCCGGCTGTTCCTGACTCAGCTCATCTTGAACGGCGCATTTGGCGTGGTGATCGGGATAGGTCTGTGGCTCATCGGGATTCCAAGCGCGATCCTTTGGGGCATCCTGGCGGCAGCTCTCCGCTTCGTTCCCTACATCGGCGCCATCATCGCGGCCGCGTTCCCGCTTGCGTTGGCAGTAGCCATCGATCCCGGCTGGTCGATGCTGCTATGGACGCTCGCGCTTTTCCTAGTTGTGGAGCCGGTCGTGGGCCATGTCATCGAGCCGATGGTTTACGGCCACAGCACAGGGCTTTCTCCAGTTGCCGTGGTCGTGTCGGCAACGTTCTGGACTGCACTATGGGGTCCAATCGGGCTCGTCCTCGCGACGCCGCTGACGGTGTGCCTTGTCGTGCTAGGGCGTCATGTGGAACGTCTGGAATTTCTTGATGTCATGTTCGGGGACCGGCCGGCCCTTTCTCCCCCCGAAATATTTTACCAGCGGATGCTGGCTGGTGATCCGACGGAAGCCGCCGAAAAGGCCGAAGAATTTCTGAAAGAACGGTCGCTGGCCTCGTACTATGATGAAGTCGCCTTGAAGGGTTTGCAGCTAGCGCAAGCCGATGCCGAGCGCGGCGCGCTTGACCAGGAACGTCTAACGAAGATTCGAGACGCGGTGAACGAATTTGCCAGCGACCTTTCGGATCAGGAGGACCGGCCGCCGGCGAAAAGCAATTCAACCACCGACGCGGAAGCATCGTCCGCGGTGGAAAGCGTTGCAGAAAATGCGACAAATGAAACGTTGCCCATTCTCAGCAAGGAATCCCTCCCGCCGGGATGGCAGGGTGAACATCCCGTCCTCTGCGTGGCGGGGCGCAGTCGCATCGATGAGGCGGCCGCGATCATGCTGGCTCAGCTCTCGACGACGCAGGGCCTGGCGGCGCGAGTGGAAGGGGCGGAAGCGCTCTCCACGACGAATGTCTTCCGCCTTGATACCACCGGCGTTGCGATCGTATGCCTGGTCTATCTCGATGCCAATGGACCAGCGCACATGCGTTACTCCGTTCGACGCCTAAGGCGAAAGTTACCGAAGGCAACCATTATCCTGGGCTGTTGGGTCAAGGAAATCGACCGGGCTGCGCTGGAATTGTTGCGGGAAGGCGCGAAAGCCGACCTCGTTGCCGCGAGCCTCGGTGAGGCGGTCAAGCTCTGCATCGAGGCGACGGGAGTGAAGGACCATGAAGCCTCCAAGCAGGAAATGTCCGCAACAGTAGCTGCGTGAAGTTTCCATCATGGCCAGATTTCCCGTCGTGAAATCAGGCAGACATTGTCGGCATATGCCCAATGCTGGACAGGTTATTTGAGTGTGGAACCAATCTAATCGAATTCGCTGCGTCTTGATGGTGTGCGCGACAATCACGACGACTTCGACCTTCGCGGCTAACCCTGATCAAGGCGAAAACCTCGTCAAACGATGGTGCGCAGGCTGCCATCTTGTCGCAGCCGATCAGAAGGGCGCGAGAGCCGACGCTCCAACGTTCGCGTCCATCGCAGCGAGGCCGGATTTCGACCCCGCCAAGCTAGCGTTCTTCTTGCTCGATCCACACCCGAAGATGCCTAATATGCAGCTCAGCAGGGATGAAGCGTCAGATATCGCCGCCTATATCGCGACACTCAAGTAGCAGCAGAAAACACGCCGCCGACGCGGAGCACGCGCGATCCCGAACGTTTCGCGCTTGATGACCGACAAAGTGTGGTCGAGTTCAAGAAGTCCGCAGCGCGCCCATCTGCTGCCGAAGATTGGTCTACTGTACACCCACCATGTGCGGTCAGCGACGCAATTTGTTGCCTTGAAAAGAGCCAAACCGTCCCTTTGCCTGAACAATCGACGTCTGTTCTGGGTCAATCTTGTCGGTTTTCCCGCGAGCCGCTGACTTCCGCTCTAGCCTGATAAGCGGCTCGTCAGATCGGACCGGCATGTCTCAAACGGGCCATTAGCGGAACAGTCGCGCTCTCGCTATTTGGAAGGCTTCTTGGTCCAAAGGCGGGTATGTTGCCATTTGCAAGGCTGGCCCTGTTCCCGCGGGATGGTTCTAAGGACGCGAAATCACCTGCACGATTTAAACAGCACGTAGAGCGGGTCATTGAGGAGTTGTCCTTGGCGCTCTGAAGCCAGGAGATCGTCTATTCACGGGCCGCAGAGGGCCGGACCGCAGCCTGACGACACGGAAGTATGCACGCCTGCGATCGGACTGGCTGGCCGGTATAGGATTGGACCCTCACCTGTTCGGAACGCATTCACTCCGACGAACCAAGGCGACGCTCATCTATCGTCGCACCGGCAACTTGCGAGCCGTGCAGCTCCTGTTGGGGCATACAAAAATCGAGAGCACCGCTACCTCGGAATAGAGGTCGATGACGCACTCGCAATAGCAGAACAGGTGGACGTCTGGCTGCCCTGGCAGAGCCGACCTGCCCTGCCCCTCCGTTACAGGAGGCTGCGAGCCCGAAACGGAAGTCGCGCTGCGTCATTCAATCACTTCATCGCCCGTGGATACCGGCGAAGGCGAAAAAGAGAAGTGGAGCGCGCGGTTACCAGACTAAGAATCTCAGTGAGCACACGAGCAGCCGCACCTTGCTAGTGGCTTGCGATGAATGTCAATCGGCTTGCAAATTTGACCCTTCATCGGCGTCCAATTTTGACCCCTTTCCGCGGCGGGGTTTGCTGGTAGCGCTGGTCTCGTCGGAGCTGGCCGGGATAGCGGA
>NZ_JASAUS010000326.1:0-4366 GCF_029953005.1 Bradyrhizobium sp. Mp27
CGATTGTTCCATCGCCTTCAGTCTCCTCTCGGCTCTCTGACAAGCCAAGGATCGCAGAGCGAAAGCCGAAGCGAAACCAGTCAATCAAATGGGAGAAAAGCTCCGCTTACGGATTTTGCCGGCCAGGATCTTTTTGGCCGCAGCAGCGCCCCCGGTTGCGGCGACGCCGGAATGGTAATCGATGACACTGAGCGCCCAGCCCGGTGTCTGCTGCATGGCCACGAGGCTCGCAAACTGACCCGGAAACCAGAACGAGCTACCGCCCTGGTCGGCATGCGAAACATCAGCGCAAAGCACGAGAGCAGCAACCGCTGCCGCATAGTTGATGACGCGGCTTCCCGGTTTGTTTGATCTCATTGCAAACCTCTGGGCGGCATTTGCAACCAGTGGCGGCTACTGCAAAGCGCTCCGCGAACCGCGGGGCCCCAAGTTAGTCGGCATTCAATACTAGGGCACAAGCAGCGTCGAAATCCGTGACAGAATGGTAACAGCGGGGGATATTTGTATTACGGCGATGACGCAGTCTCGGCTCGACCAAGAGTTGCTTGCGCTGGAGATATTCGGTTTTCTTTGCCGGAGCGAGGTCTTTTCCTGGGTCATCGCGACAAGTGTGGGAGGTCTTGCTGAGGTCTGCTGTTGGCGGCAGAGCCGACTTGATTTTGCTCACCGCAAGTATTGCGGCTCGTGACCCTGGCTGTGTGGAAACGCTGCTGCTTTGCCATGATTCTCTCGTGATTCTGCGGGGGAAGCAGAGAGGCGCTTCGTTGAGCAGGCGGATCGTGGGCAATGGACACTATTGCCTGAATGCCTGAACCCGCTCGCTATGCGCCAACGTCGCGAGACAGTCGAGCATCCGTTCGGCACGATGAATGCACGCATGGGAGGGACCCACTTCCTCACTAGAACGCTCCCAAAAGTAGCCGCCGAGATGGCACTCTCGGTTCTGGCCTGACGCGGGTCATCAACATCGTCGGGATCAAGCCGCTGATCTATGTGATCGCGGCCTGAGGCCGAGCCGGTCTTGGCTTGCTATCGGCTCATCTACAAAAGTGTGCTTCTACAGCCAAGACCCTTAGCAAACATCGTCTAGGCATACAGTCAGTTAGCTGCGTATGCTCCGACCATTATGCATTAGGTTCGAATTGAACTGCTTTGGCTTAGTCCTCGTCCTCGGACAGCGCACGGCGCCGGTCTACGGCATCACTCATATCGTGGAGTACCAGAATCGCGATGGCCGCCATGCGCTGCCTCTGTTCGGGATTAAGCGTTTTGTAGAGTGGCTGCCACGCCTCGGCGAGTTTATCCAAATCGGCTGATCGTTGAGCCAATGCTTCCGAGCGCCGCTGCAAGAAGGTGATAGGGTCACGATTGCGCAGGGCTTCGACACGGTTTTCGTCGGCCCGTCTACCTACTGTTTCTCCGATTTTTGCAAGGCGGGCTTTCCGGTCCTCCGCCCTGGCACGAATGGCGCTCTCTACAGCGGGCCAGTATTTCTCCTGGTCAGGTGTCAGCTGCAACGCCGCCTTTACCAGATCAATCCTCATGTCCGTCAGCGTATTCCGGTCGGCTGCATTTAACCGTTCCGGAGTCGCAGAAGAGGTTTGCGAGGTTTGCGCGTTGGCAATCGGGGATGCAGCAAGGAAGAGTGCGGTTGTTCCGGCAACTACTATTTTCAACATCGGCCATCTCCTAGGCGAGTTGCCCCACACGACAATGGTGACGCACTGCGCGGTTACGTTGATCTAAATCAGGGAACCAGCGCCGCCCAGTGTTCGTCCTTTTACATCTCAGAAATCAATCTCGTATCGAGGGCCGACGGCGAGGCCGGGCACGTTCAGACCTTTGTGGGGTTTGGCCCCTCCAAGGAAGAGGCAGAGAAGAGCGCCCTGGGATGGTGCTCGCATATCAGGTTCGATCTTGAGACCTGCTTGAATTCGGATCGCCTGACCGCTCGCAACTATCGGTCAGACGGAGGTGACGCGCACTTGATCTTAAGTACATGAAGGCAGTTGCGCGCATTACCGGCTGCAGTTAGAGCGCGTTCGCGAGCGATCGAACGCGCTTGATCTATATCAAGCAGCTCGTGGCCATCTTGCTGCAGGTAACAGACGACGTAGAGCCCAGGTCAATGTTTCGGGGCGCACCGGAGCGACCGGCATGCCACTGGCGGCATATTTCTGGAAGGTCGGAGCAGTGTTGCTCGCACTGCTCTTTGTTGCAGATTATTGGCTGCCGAGGGCCCCGACCGTCGATCAGGCGGCTGCGGACCGGCCGGCCGTACTTATCCACTCAGATCGCAAATGGCCCGAGCGTATTGTCTTCGATACCCAGTCGCCGGTGATCGTCGCCGCTGCGCCCGTGGCCGAGGCGACCGAGGTCGCAACTTCATCGGATGTGGCCGAACCGCCCGTTACCGTCCCACTGAGCCCGGCGGTGGCGAATTCTTTCGCGATGCTGCCGAAACAGGATACACGCCCGCCTGAAACCGTCGATCGCAAGCGACAACGCAAGATGTTGCATGTTGCGGCTCGACCGAGGCGAAACGTCCAGCCGCAGATGCTTCTGGCGGCACGACAAGGACAGTTCGGCTGGTTCGGCTTCAGAACCTGGTGATCGGCGTCCGGATAAGATCCAAACGCCGAGTCTCGCGGCTCCTATTCGTACATCGCACAGACATTTCCCTGCCAACGGAGACACCTGCGCACTGCACGCCGGGTTTGGCGGATCGTCGTCCTTGCAACGCAGACGCCGTTGATCCGCGTTCTGCCCACTCCGCAGGCGGCCGCGACCGGCGTGTTCAGGCTCTCGGATTGGGGAAGCGTCGGGGAGCAAATTGAACACGTCCACCAACAATCACCGTAGCGCCGGTCTTAAGCTGCAGACCGATGGCAGATTTCTGCGCCGCAGCGCCGCAACCAAACAGATCCGAACTCGGGCATTGTTGTTCTTTGGTGCAATGAACTTTAGGACAATACCGAGAATGCACTATCCCTGAAAATCTTGTCACCATGCACGCCCCTAACCCGGCACCGGAATTGCACGGTTACCAGGCCCATCATCACAAGATTAAGGAATGGGTCCAATGCTGATGCATATCACCTCAGTGTCGGTGCCTCATCCGCACTCCCTTTGCGAACTGGGGATACCGACCGAAACCAATCCGATCGTCAGCCTGAGCCAACTTACCTATCGGAAGTGCAACAAGATCTACGGCGAAAAGGAACCCGCCGATTATGTCTATCAGGTCAAGTCAGGCGCGGTACGAAGCTACAAGCTGCTTCGTGATGGCCGCCGGCAAATCGGCGCCTTTTACGTTTCCGGCGATATCTTCGGACTGGAGAATGGAAGCCTGCACCGTTCTACGGCAGAAGCCGTCGTGGACACGACGGTTCGCCTCATTCGGCGACAGAATCTCGATGTAATTTCCGGCAGTGATGGCGCGCTGGCCAAGCATCTGCTCCGCATGACCACCAGCAATCTGAAGCATGCGGAAGACCATATGCTGCTCCTTGGACGCAAAACTTCGATCGAGCGCGTCGCGGCCTTCATCCTTGAGATGGACGAGCGGCTCACCGACGCCGGCATTTTGGCACTGCCAATGTCACGGCGTGATATCGCGGACTACCTTGGACTCAAGCTGGAAACCGTTTCGCGGGCGTTATCGCATCTGCGCAAGCTTGGCATCCTCGGCTTCATCGGTGCCACCCACCGCCAGATCGTACTGTTGGACCGGCAGCAACTCGCCGGCTTCGATCGTCAGAATTGACAGCCGGGTCGAAGCGAAGACCCTTTGCCGTTCCTAATTGAGCGGCCCCGGTGCCATGCCGGGACCTCTAATCTGCGCGGAAGTACGGTTCAATAGCGAGCGGTGACCGGTGCCGAATAACCGCCGAAACGATAGTTCAACCGAAGTGTGACCATGTCCACATCCTGACTGACCCCGTTGCCGAGAAGGGTGATGCCCCCTGGCGTGACCACGCCCGCGAAGGACGTGTTGTCACGCCCCATCCAGAGATGGTCGTATTCGATGCCGAACGACCAATTCGGCGAGAAACCGTATTCCCAGCCGACACCGAGGGCACCGCCCCAGCGCGTGTGACCTGCGGAGTCAGGCCGACTCCGGTGAGGTTGTTGAAGACATCAAAGCGATTGCGCGTCACCGCAGCGCCACCCTTCACATAGAACAGCGACGCTTTCCATGCCCATCCGAATTGAGCCGTGAACAGCCCAATGCCATCAATCTTGCCTGTGGTTGAGAGAGCTGGCCCCGCAAATTCGGACAGTAGCTTGAGTGGATTTTCTGCCTGACAGCGGCGAGGATTCTTGCTGCGAATCAGGAGCGAAGATGACGAAGAAGAGCCGCCGG
>NZ_JASAUS010000327.1:0-4357 GCF_029953005.1 Bradyrhizobium sp. Mp27
TCTCCGTCGTTGCCGCCTCCATACCCCCCGCCAACGATTTGCAAACACGTTGATCAACAGACTGCAATCCCCACGCCAAACCTTTGCGAATGGGACGCGAACGTCGCTTACCGAGGTCCGGATCGTCGATGCGACGCGACAGATCCTCCAGACCCGTAAAGACAACCGCGCGCCCTTCGGATTCGAAAAGAGAGGGGGTGGCGGCCGCGCGTTTGAAGATTGCACCGTCCGGCGCCAGGCTGCCTGTCAGCGTGACCAGGCCGCCGAGCGGGGAAACGGGATCGTCGAATGCCCGGATCACCTTGCGGTCGATCCAGCCGACCGGCTCGTCGAGGCGCTCGGCCAGAGTGCGCCCTTCGATATCGATGGTGTCGAGATGGAGCAGCGGCCGCAGTTCGCGCAGCAGCGCGCCCATGCCTCCGGCGGCATGGAAGTCTTCCATATAGCCCTCGCCCACAGGCTTGAGGTCGACGAGCACCGGTGTCTCGTCCGAAATTTGGTTGAAGCGCTCGTAGGGAATGCGGATGCCCAGCCGGCCGGCGATGGCGGTGAGATGCACGATGGCGTTGGTGGACCCGCTGATCGCCATCAGAACCCGGACCGCGTTCTCAACCGATTTCTGCGTGATCACATCGCGGGGCGTGATCTTGGTCTCGATCAGGCGCACGGCAGCCTTGCCGGTCTCCTCAGCCGCCACGAGGCGGTCGGAATGGACGGCTGGGATCGCGGCGGTGCCCGGCAGAGACATGCCAAGCGCCTCGGCGATGCAGGCCATGGTCGAGGCCGTCCCCATCACCGCGCAGGTGCCGGCCGTCACCGAAAGCCGTCCCTCCACTGTATTGATCTCCTCAGAATCGACCGAGCCGGCTCGGTACTTCGCCCGAAAGCCGCGGCAATCCGTGCAGGCGCCAAGCCGCTGCCCCTTGTGGCGGCCGGTGGACATCGGACCGGTCACAACTTGGATGGCCGGCAGCCCCGCCGAGGCTGCACCCATCAGTTGCGCTGGCACCGTCTTATCGCAGCCGCCGGTCAGCACAACTGCGTCCATCGGCTGGGCACCGATCATCTCCTCGGTGTCCCTGGCCATCAGGTTCCGGTACATCATCGAGGTCGGGTTGAGGAACACTTCCCCGAGCGATACCGTCGGGAAAGGCCGCGGCAGCGCGCCCGCCGCGAGCACGCCGCGAGACACCGCCTCCACCAGGTCAGGCATGTAGCGGTGACAATTGTTGAAGCCCGATGGCGTCATGGCGATGCCGACGATCGGCTTGTTGAGCAGATCGCGCGAGATGCCCATCGAGCGCGCGAAGGAGCGGCGCAGGAAACCTGCGAAATCCTTATCGCCGTAATTCGTGAGACCGCGGTTGAGTCCATGTGGCTCGCTCGTCATTCAATACTCCGAGGTTTTCAAGTAGACTTGGCCAAACATGATTGAACGCGAGGCCGGCCAAACGCTTTCGCGCCGACCCAATCGAATGTCGGCGACGAAATCGATTAGTGCGCTGTCAGTTTAGCTGGATGCTGCTCTTCTTGTGCACCCAGCTTTCGACCTGCCGAAGACCTGTGTATGGCAGTTGCTGCGCCAAGAACCACTGATACTCCTTGCTCCGAGTAGTCTGGCCGTGAAAGCCCCTCTTGTGACCGCGCTCGCACGAGCCCTTCATCCGCTATGACCGCAATGTGGTCGCAGGAAAGATGGCAGATGAATATCTGCGTCTACACGGGGTGCGTCCGAAAGTACATTTCGAGTTGGATGGTATCGAACAGATCGCGAAACTGGTGGCGGAAGGATTAGGCGTTTCCGTGCTTCCGGACTGGCCCGTCATCGGATCGCCGGATCCAAAGCTCAGACGTTGGCGGCTCCCATCGCCGTGCCCAGCGCGACGCGTCGGAATGACGTGGCTGCGCGCCTCGGTTCGCTCTCAATTGGCCGAGGAATTTGCAAAGGTCGCCTCTAGCGAGCGGTCGAACGACCGGAAAAAGAACGAAAATAGATCGCGAACACGATGAGGCGCGAGCCTCGAATCCCACCAGGCTTGACGGCAGCTTGTGGAAAAAAGCAACGGCCCGCTGGCGCGTTAACTGACGGCGGATGACTAGCCGGCTGCATCAACGCCATGCACTTGAAAGGCCCACTTCGCGATATCCAGACGAATTGTCGAAATTGACTGAGTTGGCTACCCCTCCGGATTGTGGGAGCCTCAAGCGGCGCCATGGCGTCCTCGCGCCAGCGCAGGAGCCGTCCACAGCCTCAACAGCCGATGGTCTGAGCACGCCGCGAAACTTCGCTTGGCAACAAATCCCCCCTGCGCGGCAGATCCGTGCGCCGTAACGCGAGATGCCACGCGGTCGGTTCGCCCGCCTCCGTCGACGAGTTCGCGATATTCTACGGCAGGATAGATCATGCCGGTACGCCGGCGTGAAGGAGAGCGATCTGCGGCGACGACGACCACCGCGAATATATGAGCGGCAACGTCTGCCGCGGCGCGCCGCCTACGCGAGCGAACGCTCGCTGGCGAACTATCTGGCTGCTTGCAGATCGGCACGGCGAAGGATCTCGAGACTGCAAAGGCTGAATGCAAAACGGCCTTACAAGGCGATGAACCTGCGCGAGGACAACGATTGATGACGCCGGTCTACTACTGCCGCTTTGACGAATTTGAAGATGCCGTCGTTTCAATCGAGCTGGCCGCCGAGAAACTAGAGACGGTACAGGCGACACCAACATCGACGGCATGTAAGTGGGGGATCCTCGCGCTGAAGAACGCGGTCCAGGCAGCCATGGTGCTCGCTCTCTCCGGAACCGACGGCTGCGGCGCGCTTTATCCGGAATCGCAAAAGCAAAACCGGGCCTGGCTGGCAAATCCGACGCCAGAGCGCCGCCGGCAAAGAATGGCCGATTTCAACAATTTGCTGCAGCGGATCCAGCGTGCAGAACTGCTCGATGCCCCGGTTCCAAAATTTGTTGGATAGGATCTCCGCAATCTTGAAAGACTGAATGAGCTTCGACGCCAGTTTGCCCATTACCCCCTAGGCTGGTAGCTCAAGTTGCAGTACATGCAGGATATCGTTCCTGCTTCGATAAACCTGTTCGAGCATTTGGCGTCGACGCAGAAGGCACCGAGAATCCACTTTTCCGACTGCAACGGCAGCGAGAGACGACAGCGCTCGCGGCGATGCGCGTGAGGACCGGAACAACCCCGAAAGGCCCCCCGATCAATGACGCGCAAACGACCTGATCGCGAGCTCGAGGCTATCGCAGCCGACCTCGCCGAGGCATGCAAAGGCCTCTGTCCGCTCGAGAGCGCACTGTTGATCGCCCAAGGGATGCGCGAGGTTTACGGCGGCGAGTGGGCAATCGAGGCGCACAGCGACGGCACCTTTTTGATACTGCGGAAAACCTGAAAGGATCCCGCCATGAGCGTTTGGGGGCTTTGCCTTGCGATCGAATGTCGCTGCGTCGGCCGACCGCCCTGCTGCTGCGGCTGATGACCGCCGCCTCCGAACACGCGACCGCATGAAGAACAGCACGACGGCGTTCGCAAGGCTGGGCTTTTGGGATTCGCAGATAACCGGTCATCTATTTGGGCGCCATCGGCGACTCTCGAGGTGACCGAGGCGCGCGCGATCGCATGGCAGATGTTCCGAGCGGAAGAGAAATTGCCCTCCGGAAGGGGGCCAATAGGACGTCTAAGATATGTTGCACTCTACGGCTTGAAGAAATGAGCAATAATGACCTTCCCGGCCTTACGCCGGCTTGGCTAATATCGCTTGGCCTCGCTTTGGGCTGCACAATCGTTGTGATGATCCCCGCGTCTATCGCAACCGGTGACCAAATAAAATCCTCCGATTGGATAGGATTTTCGGGAAACGTTGTCGCGGGAGCAATGACCCTAATTGCGGCCATCCTCGCATGGTTCGCTGTTAAGAGACAAATTGATGCCCAAGACCAAGCGCAGAGGGCTGCCCGACAACAACAGACGACCGATCTCGCGCGCATTCTGTACGCGGAATTAGCTCACCTCGTAGCGAGATGCTGTTTCGATTTTGAGGCCCCTTGGCGGGAATATTGGCAAGGGCCGAGCCTCGACAAAATGCAGACGGTGAAATTGCGCAAGTGTGTTCCCGTCGATCCGGTGATTTATCGTGCGGTCGCTGGACAGCTCGCTTTACTGGGACCTGCTGCCCAGCATTTAATGGAGTTTCACTATCGCCTGTCGGCCTTACGGCGCGAGATAGATAACCTTACTAGTACCCACTTTTCTTGGAACGTGAGTCGTGATTCAAGGTCGGGATGATACCCGAAGCAAGAGAAGTCCACCTTTCGAGGAAAGATCGCAAGGTGCTTGAGGCGTGC
>NZ_JASAUS010000328.1:0-4346 GCF_029953005.1 Bradyrhizobium sp. Mp27
CCCTCCCGACGCAACGACAAAACCGTAAAGCCCCGCGTTCAGCATAACCCGGCAGGAATCCACTTAAATCCAGCGGGGCGCTGTCCAAACAACCGGGGCCAGCTCTGGGTGTACGAACGACCCCGATCTCCGGATCGAGGTCGCGTACCGTCACCAGTGCTTCGAGCGGGCAGTGGGCCTTCGTGGTAGCGATCTCTATGGAAGCAGCCGTTCTTCCCTGGCTTGCTTGAACCACTTCCGGAACATGTCCTCGGTGTCCATCATCTCGGTGAAGCCGGCGCGGTTGATCTTCACGGTCGAGACGATCGAGGGCGGACCGGATTCGGTCTGGCCGTAGCGCATGCTGTAATCGGCGTACTGGAACGACAGGCCGACGAAGTCGACGAGGTCCGGCGACACGAGGTCATGCTTGCGTCGCAACGCGTCCCAAGAAGAGACCCAATTGGGAAACTCCTTGGCGAGCGATAGCGGGACCGGCTTGCCGGGCTTCATCTCCAGCGCGTCGGCCACTGCGGGCCAGATGTTCTCCCAGGTGAAGACATCGCCATTGGTGACGTTGAAGGCTTCGTTCTGTGCCGCCTCGGCCTCGCCCGACCAGGCGATCGCGCGCGCGAGGAGATCGACATCGACGGCCTGCGCCACCCGCGCGGCGCCGCCGGGAAAGTCGAGCGGCCTGCCCTGCTCGCGCAGCATCGCGGCATAGACGCCGAGCGGCGGGATCAGATCCATGGCGCCCCCCATGGCGAGGCCGACGATGAGAACGGGGCGCAAGATGCTCCAGTGCCAGGCTTTCCCGGCCTGAAGCTCGCGCAGGAAATTTTCCTGCGCCCAATAGAAATTGGGCTGCTCGTACATCTCGGAGCGGGCTTCGCGCGCCGGCACCGTCAGGGGGCGAACGTGAACCCCGTAAGCCTTGGTGCCCTGCAACAGAGCGACGTGCTTGAGGTCCGGCGCGACCGGCTCGAGCGCAGCCATCAAATTGCGCAGCATCAAATCGTTGGTCTTGATCTGCTGCGGATCGCGCCAGCCATCGACGAGCTGTGGCGCCTCGTAGAGCGCGGCGTAGATCAGGTGGGTGGCGCCCTGAAGCTCGGCCGCGGCACGGCGGCAATCGGCTTCGCTGGTAAGGTCGATCGGGACGTGGCAGGCGCCGTAGAGGTCGCGCGGCTTGCGCCGTGACAGCGCGATGACCTCGCAAGGGCCGGATGTGCCGAAGTGTCGCAACGCAGCGTTGCCGACGAGACCGGTTGCCCCAGCGACCACGACCTTCTTGCCCGTCATGCGCGAGCCTCCCTTGTTATTGCCCAATCGAGTAGCAGATCGCTGATGGTTCCGACTTGCGTCTGGCCCGCGTTCGCACTTGCGAGGAAGGCATCAGGCTTGATTATCGCAGGGCGTCCGGTCATCCTTGCTGACGGAACCGCAACGCTCGGCTTCCAGCAACAAGAGCCCATCAGGGCCATTCGGAAACGCTCAAACAAATCTCAACAAGAGAACGTCGATCCTCGGCGAAGACAAGACGACAGCAAGATCGTTCCCTGGTCGATGCATCGACGCAATGGAAGGGATGCGCATGAAACGTCGTGATTTTCTGAAGGTGACAGGCGTCGGCCTGGCCGCGAGCACAGCAGTCGCTGCGCCCGCGATCGCGCAGTCGTCGCCCGAGGTCAGGTGGCGCTACGCCACGAGCTGGCCGAAAGCCCTCGATACGCTCTATGGCGGCTGCGAATATTTCTGCAAGCAGGTCGCCGACATTACCGACAACAAATTCCAGATCCAGCCTTTTGCGGCGGGCGAGATCGTCCCGGGCCTGCAGGTGCTCGACGCCGTGTCGAACGGCACGGTCGAGATCGGCAATACCGCGCTTTATTACTATTGGGGCAAGAACGCCGCATTCACGTTCGCAACCGCCCTTCCGTTCGGATTGAACACGCGCCAGCAGATTTCCTGGTTGCTGTGGGGCGGCGGACAGGATCTCGTCAACGATCTCCTGAAAGAGCACAACGTCTACGGCATCCCGACCGGATCGACCGGCGCGCAGATGGGCGGCTGGTTCAGGAAGGAGATCAAGACGGTCGACGATCTCAAGGGTCTGAAGATGCGCATCGGCGGCTTTGCCGGCACGATCCTCGCCAAGCTCGGCTGCGTGCCGCAGCAGCTCGCCGGCGGCGACATCTATCCGGCGCTGGAGAAGGGCACCATCGACGCGGCCGAGTGGGTCGGCCCCTATGACGACGAGAAGCTCGGCTTCGCCAAGGTCGCGAAGTACTACTACTATCCCGGCTGGTGGGAAGGCACGAGCCAGGGCCACAACATCATGAACATCGAGAAGTGGAATGCGCTGCCCAAGCACTACCAGGCGGCCATCGACGCGGCGTCACGCGACACCTTCACCTGGATCACCGGAAAGTACGATGCGGTGAATGCTCCGGCGCTGAAGCGGCTGATCGTGAACGGTGCGATCCTCAAGGGCTTCCCGCAGGAGGTGCTCGAGGCCTGCTACAACACCGCCAACGAGATCTACGCCGATCTCTCCAAGACCAATCCGCATTTCGGCAAGATGCATGCGAGCATGACCGCGTTCAAGAATGACTCGTTGCCTTGGACGCAGGTGGCCGAGCTGAGCTACGACAGCTTCATGGCGCGGATGCGGACCAAGACGTGAGGCGCTGAACGGCTCACACGACTAAAGGCGGAGAAGCCCCGGAGATGCTGCCATCTCCGGGGTTTTACGTGTTTTCGTTCCGGTTTCGGACCAAAGCTGGTTGTCCCAATCGGCTTCGCAACTGCGAGCCGTCCCGACGCCGCTTGCTTATCGTGAAGCGACCAGTCATCCTGATCGCCGGAACCGCAACGTACGGGATCCACAAAGAGCCCTGAAGGGCCGTCGGACACACTCACACCTTCACCCAAGACAAGTTCGGTTCTCGGCGAAGCAAAAGACGACACGAAGATCGTTCCCTTAGTCGAGCAATCGGCACAACGGAGGGATACGCATGAAACGTCGTGAATTTCTGAAAGTGACAGGCGCTGGCCTGGCGGCAAGCACAGCGGTTGCTGCGCCGGCCATCGCGCAATCTTCGCCGGAAGTGAGATGGCGGCTTGCCGCGAGCTGGCCCAAGGCACTCGATACGCTCTACGGCGGCTGCGAATATTTCTGCAAGCGCGTGGCCGAGGCCACCGACAACAAATTCCAGATCCAGCCGTTCGCGTCCGGCGAGATCGTGCCGGGCCTGCAGGTGCTCGACGCGGTGTCGAACGGCACGGTCGAGATGGGCAACACGGCGCTGTATTATTACTGGGGCAAGAATCCCGCCTTCACGTTCGGCACCTCGCTGCCGTTCGGACTGAACACGCGGGCTCATATTTCCTGGCTGCTGTTCGGCGGCGGCACGGAAATGCTCAACGATCTGCTGAAGGAATACAACGCGGTCGGCATTCCCACCGGCTCGACCGGCGCCCAGATGGGCGGCTGGTTCCGGAAGGAGATCAAGTCGATGGAGGATTTCAGGGGACTGAAATTCCGCGTCGGCGGCTTCGCCGGCACGATCATCGCCAAGGTCGGCGGCGTGCCGCAGCAGATCGCGGGCGGCGACATCTATCCGGCGCTGGAGAAGGGCACGATCGACGCCGCCGAATGGGTCGGCCCCTATGACGACGAGAAGCTCGGCTTCGTGAAGGTTGCGAAATACTACTACTATCCGGGCTGGTGGGAAGGCACCGGCCAAGGTCACAACATCATGAATCTCGACAAGTGGAACGCGCTGCCGAAGCACTATCAGGCCGTGATCGAGATGGCCTCGCGCGATACCTTCACCTGGGTCACCGGCAAATACGACTACGTCAACCCGCCGGCGCTGAAGCGTCTGCTGGTGGCCGGCGCGATCCTGAAGCCGTTCCCGCAGGAAGTGCTCGAGGCCTGCTACAACGCCGCGCACGAGATCTACGCCGATCTCAACAAGACCAACCCGCACTTCCACAAGCTGTACACGAGCCTGTCGGCATTCAGGAACGAGTCGCTCGCCTGGATGCAGGTCGCCGAGCTCAGCTACGACAGCTTCATGATGCGGATGCGGACGCGGACGTGACGACGCTGAGACGAAAGCTCGAACCACGCTGAAGGTGGCATCGCCCGACTCGATCGGGCGATCCAGTATTCCGGAGGCCGAAGCTGGAGAGCTCGCTCTCGCCACATCGGCCGCGGCGTACTGGATGCCCCGGTCAAGCCGGGGCATGACAGCCCCGCGGGTCACTTCAAATTCCTCCGGGTGTGGTCAGTCAAATTCCTCCACCCGCGAGGCAGGACAAGGGACTGTTAGTTTGAGTTTGTTTCCCGGGCAAGAGCT
>NZ_JASAUS010000329.1:0-4328 GCF_029953005.1 Bradyrhizobium sp. Mp27
AGTCTCGGTCATGGCGTATCGCTCTCCTCGAGAGGTTCTGGCAGGCTCGTCACCCGCCTCGATACGCCGCCTTCCTCACACCGTCATCACCCAGATTCCGCCATAGCTCTCTGGAATATGCGTCCACTCTCAGCTCCCGAACTGGAAATCTAATCACGCTCCCCCGGCCACCACGTTGACGGCGGATGGCTGGCCGAAATCTTAGTTGGCCTAAGCGCCACCAGTGCGCTTCGCTCATACAGATATCGTCGCACCGCCGAGCAGTCCTTGCAACGCAGGTAGCGCTCCAACTCGTGGACTGGTGTCGTCTTCGCGCGCCTGATGATGTCGAGGGCTACCGTTTGATTGGTAGCGCACCCAAGGCATCGAACCTCCAAGTAGAGGTAACCGGCATTGATCGCGTCGCCGATGGTCGGGGAGGGCTGTGCCGGTCCTTTGTAGCCAAGCATGCGAAAATTCCACGCCTCACATGCCAGCTTATCGGCGCGCTTCCTTGGCGCGTTCGGCTGACATTTTGATTTGGGTGCCGAACAGGTATTGGCGGGACTTGGTAGACATGATGCGGCCAGGTAAGCGCAGTCGGCCGACCACCGCAAAAACTCTACCTTTAGGGGCTTGGAGGTGAGTTAGGCCCCCGCTTATAGCGGCTGTGGACAAATCGCAAGCTGAGCCTGGGAATCTTGGAACGGAGCACATCTTCATCCCCTCTCATTTGCGCATTCAACTTAGGCATAAGTCTTGTTGATTTCGCGTAGGGGTTGCGCTTGGATGCCATCGAATCAGGATGGCGCTTTTGACTGCGGCGCGCTCAACCAAAGCATAACGAGACTTGGGGAGATCGGTGCTACCGGGGCTGAATAGGGACCTTCTTACTCGCTGCATCATTTCGTCGGATCTGCAAAACCCGGACATCATCGCAAATCCTTGCGATGCCAACGGCCTTGCTCACCGTGCCGAATTGATTTTGCGTTTTGGGTTCGCGAGTATCGTGGTCGAACCTATTCCGATCAGAGGGAGTATTGCGCACTGTGTCAGATCAACCCCGCACGCGGTCGCGCTTCGCGGGATAAACCACGTTCTCCGCTCCTCTATCGGCATTCAACCGGCTGATAGGGATACTATAATAAGACGCCTAACTACAATCCTCGAGGAAGGTGTCCAGCACCGCATTTATAAATTCGACATAAAGTCGTTCTTTGAAAGCTTAGACAGGAGTCAGCTATTTACAAAGCTCTGGCTCGTCCCTGAAATCCCGCGCGGCACACTCGTCGTCTTAGCGAACTACTTTGACGAACTCAGGGACAGAAATATCTCGGGGCTGCCGAGAGGCATTCAACTGAGCGCAACTCTGTCCGAATTCGCGCTCAAGCAATTTGATCGATCGCTGTCGGCACTTCCAGACGTATATTTTCACGCGAGATATGTTGATGACATCATTATTGTTACTGGAGCGCGGGAGTCCCCAAAAGACTTTGCCCGCACCATCCGAGAGCTGCTGCCGTTTGGCCTTCAGTTAAATGCAGAGAAGACTAAGCGAATCGACCTTCCCCCCTTTACTAAGGGACAGCCTAACGCGCCGGTGGGCCAGTTCGACTATCTCGGCTATAGCTTTTCTATGTATCCGGTAACGCGAGATTCGGATAATCGGTTTCGGCGCAAGGTGGAGCTTTCGATTGCAAAAAAGAAAGTTTCCAGGATCAAGTCCCGCCTATGTATTGCGATCGGTCAATACATGCAGGATGGCGATCCTGTGCGTCTTGAGCGTCGATTGCAGCTCCTGACTGGCAATTACAAGCTACGTGACTTCTCAACCGGCCGCGAGCGAAGTGTTGGCCTTTGGGCAAACTATAAACGAGTCAATTCATATTTGGCGCTCAACGAACTGGACTCCTTTCTCCGATCCGTCTTGGTCGGGACACGAAGCGGAATAGCAGCTCGCTTCGCCCTAAGCGCGCCCATTGCCGCGCGCCGCTATCTTCTGAAATACGACTTTTCATCGAACTTCAGGAAACGGCCGTTCTACAACTTTCCGATGGGAGAACTCTCGGAATTGCGACGATGCTGGCAAAATGTCTAAGTCTGGAAGACGGCGAGGTAACATCGATCGCTCTGACTACGAAAGAGCGGTGCTAACTGATACGGCTCCCGCCGATGTGCCGATCATATTCTCGAATGATGGCTTTCACGCGAACCTAGGGCGACGCCCGGTTTCGGACGGTCTACGACGTGTAATTGCCGCGCTCGTTCGAGAGAATGATCAGCGATACACCGTGCCACATCGATATCGCATCAGGTTGTCGAACATCGCAAGCCGCCAATTGAGTTTGGGGCATCCGGCGGCTCAACATCGCGCGTGTGCCTTCTACCGAGACTACGGTCATCTCATTCCCTACTTTTGTCGCCATGAGGCCGTATCGTTGAGGCGCCCCGTAAAGATCGGCAGCACCTACTTCTATCTTGGTCCAAGCGCTGAAAGGAAGCAGTACAAGGGAGCGGCGATAGATATGTTGCTCCAGGATCAAACGGTTCGAAATCCGGGGTCGTTCTTCGCGTACGAAGGATACGATCGCTTCTACAAGTTTTTCAATTCGGAGGAATTTGTTGGGTTAGAGAAGAAATTTTCTCTGATGCGGTTGACCGATATCTCAAAATGCTTCTCGTCGATCTACAGTCACACTCTCGCTTGGGCGGTAAAAGACGTTCAGCATGGCAAGGAATCGACTTCTGCCGTTTCGTTTGCAAATGACTTCGATTCTCTCATGCAGTACGCCAACTACAACGAGACGAATGGCATTCCTGTTGGCGCCGAGCTATCACGAATTTTTGCTGAGATTATCTTGCAGTCTGTCGAGGCAAGCGTTCTGCGAAAGCTGGAAACGCACCTCGTATACGGATCAGACTTTGTTATCCGGCGATACATAGACGACTACACTATTTTCGCAAACAAGCACGACGTGCTAGATGCCGTCCAGCGTGCCATTGCGGACGCTCTGTTGCTGTTCAATCTTCATCTGAACGAGTCCAAGACTTTCACGAAAGCGCGTCCCTTACAAACGCGTCGCTCACAGATTATCTCAGGCGCCGCCCCAGCCGTTCAGAAGTTCAGAGACGCGGTCCATGAGGTGGATCAGTCAAACCACACGTTTGTGCCAAAGCGCATTCGTGATCCAAGGGCGTTAGTCCGCAGTTTTTCAAATGACGTAAAGGTCGCTTGCACCAACGGTGATGCTGGTTACGAGGACGTGAGTCCCTTCATCATCGGGTCAATCGCTAGCACAATCGAATTACTCATCGCGAGCTTCAATTCAGCGGCGCCCAGTACTCGATTGGATGAAGAGAGGTACGCCCGCGCATTCGACGCGCTCCTTTCTTCAATGTTCTATTTCTTCATCGTACATGCAACGGTCACAAGCTCCTACCAGGTCGCTAAAGCGGCAGTTCTTTCGATTCGCTTCTTTAGGGACAACCTTCCGGGCGCCGCCGAGTACATCAACGAGCGGGCGCGATTGCTTTTCGAGGACGTGATAACCAATCCCAATCTATCGGATGGTACGCCTACCGATTGGGTGCCGATCGAAATGCTCAATATCATTCTTGCGTCCACCGAGCTTCCCGAGCACTATCGACCCAACGTGTTTCCGATCAGCAGGCGCGTCCTTGACGATAAAAGTATCGATTACTTTTCTATCGTCGCCTTCTTGTTCTATTTCGGTCAATCCCGTGCAGATTTTGCACAACAAGCGGAAAGCAAGCTGCGTGGAGAGCTGCTTCCGAAAGTGGCTCCGCTCAGAAATTCGCGTGACGCGCATCTCTTGCTCGATTTGATTTCATGCCCACATCTAACTTCGGGATTTCGAAAGGAGTGCGCGGAAGCGCTGTTCACAGGACTCGGTATGTCGGCCCATCGACTATATTCCTTGCTGTTCGTGAAGGAGGTCGAGCGATTTCCGTGGTTTATTAATTGGAGGGAGATTGACCTCTTGAATCACTTGCGAAAGAAAGAGTTGAGGACCGTATACTAAGCAGCTAGAAAGGTTGGCGAGAGGGTCGCCAACAGAGCATTCTAGCGGGCCTTAAAATCCGCTACCACGCGCAAACCGATGGCTCGGAGAGTTATTGCTCCCTTGCATAGATTTGTTCGGGCGGGCGAAAGTTCGCACACACATCATGCTTGAGGCGACTCTCTCACCGTCGCTCGAGATTACCGTGAATAGGAGGCTAGCCCGTCTTATTCGTAAGAGTGCGCCTCAGGGGTAAAGCGCTGATGCGGCGTAGGATTCGGTTGCGAAGCCAACCCCATCACCTCCAACCGCGAACGCCACGCCCGC
>NZ_JASAUS010000330.1:0-4292 GCF_029953005.1 Bradyrhizobium sp. Mp27
ATAAACGTCCTGCCTGACCGGCTACTGCTGTTCAGCGGCGCTGACGGCGATCATCAGGTGGGGGAGTTTCAAGTGACCATACCCGGGGGATTTTGACCGACCCACGGGGCGGATTCCAATGTATTCGCCGAAACCGCGCGCCAAGCGCGTCGAGTTTCGTTCGCCGGATCCGTCCTGCAATCCCTACCTGGCCTTCGCGGCAATGCTGATGGCAGGCCTCGACGGTGTCGACAAGCGGATAGACCCCGGCAGCCCGATCGACAAGAATCTCTACGACCTCCCGCCTGCGGAGGCGAAGGAGGTGAAGTCCACGCCAGGATCGCTGGACCAGGCGCTCGACGCGCTCGAGCGTGATCACGCATTCCTGCTACGGCGGCGACGTCTTCACCGCCGACGTGATCGAAACCTGGCTCGACTACAAGCGCAAGAAGGAGGTCGACCCGATCCGCCTGCGACCTCATCCCTACGAGTTCCATCTCTACTACGACATCTAGCGGGCGGCGACCGTGCACCTGGCGGAACGGGCAGAGCCCGCCGCTAGATCAGCGGCGCCTTCGACGAGGCATGGTGATTGACGATCTTCCAGTCGCTGTCCTCGCGGATGAGGACCCAGCTCATCTTGACGACGAGATCGTCCCGCTCGCCGGCGAGGTCGAACGAGATGGTCGCGGCCATGTTGATCAGGTCGGGACCTGCTTGTGCCGCCTGCACGTCGGAAAAGGCCGCGCTCGGCTGGCGCCAGCGCGGCAGGCCGTTGAAGTAGTCGGCGACGCCGTCCCTGCCCCGATAGAGCTTTGGATTCGAGCCGAAGAAGAACGCGTTCTTCGCATAGAGCGACGACAGCGCGGCCGCATCGAGTGTCGCGAAGCCGGCGCACCATTTCGCGATAATGGCGGAAACGATGGCGTCGGCTTCACTGCTCATAGGCCCAATCCCCTCAGCCCTTGGCCACTTCCTTCGCGAACGTGTCGCGCAGGCCGATGGTGCGCGAAAACACCGGCTTGCCCGGCGTTGAGTCCTTGTCGCGCACGAAATAGCCCTGACGCTCGAACTGCATCGGCTCGGTCGAATTGCTTTCCGCAACCGATGCCTCGATCCGCGCGTTGGAGAGAATTTCCAGCGACTGCGGATTGAGATCGGCCGCGAAGTTCGAGGCGTCCGGGCTAGGATTGGAGAACAACTGGTTGTAGATGCGGATCTCTGCCGGCACCGACGTCGCCGCCGGCAGCCAGTGCATGGTCGCCTTGACCTTGCGGCCGTCGGGCGCGTTGCCGCCCTTGGTCGCGGGATCGTAGGTGCAGCGCAGCTCCACCACTTCGCCCGCGTCGTTCTTGATCACGCCGGTGCACTTGACGAAATAGGCGTAGCGCAGCCGCACCTCGTTGCCGGGCGACAGGCGGAAGAACTTCTTGGGCGGATTCTCCATGAAGTCGTCCTGCTCGATATAGAGCTCGCGGCCGAACGTGATCTTGCGCGTGCCGGCCGAGGGATCGTCGGGATGGTTGATCGCCTCGAGCTCCTCGGTCTGCCCTTCCGGATAGTTCTCGATGACCACCTTGAGCGGCCGCAGCACGCCCATGCGCCGCTGCGACGTGCGGTTCAGCTCCTCGCGGATGCAGAATTCCAGCATGCCGACGTCGACGACGCTGTTGGCCTTGGCAACGCCGATGCGCTTGACGAATTCGCGCAAGGCTGCCGGCGGCACGCCGCGGCGGCGCATCCCCGCGACAGTCGGCATGCGCGGATCGTCCCATCCGGCGACATGGCCGTCGCGAACGAGCTGGGTCAGCACGCGCTTGGACAGCAGCGTGTAGGTCAGGTTGAGCCGCGCCATTTCGTACTGGTGCGGCTTGGACGGCACCGGCAGCTTTTCGATGAACCAGTCGTAGAGCGGCCGATGGTCCTCGAACTCCAGCGTGCAGATCGAGTGCGTGATGCCCTCGATCGCGTCCGACTGGCCGTGCGCATAATCGTAGCTCGGATAGATGCTCCACTTGGTGCCGGTGCGCGGATGATGCGCATGCAGGATGCGGTACAGCACGGGATCGCGCAGGTTGATGTTGCCCGAGGACATATCGATCTTGGCCCGCAGCACGCGCGTGCCGTTCGGGAATTCACCGACCTTCATGCGGCGGAACAGGTCGAGATTCTCGTCCACGCTGCGGTCGCGGAACGGTGAGTCCTTGCCGGGCTCGGTCAGCGTGCCGCGCGCGAGGCGAATCTGCTCCTGGGTCTGGTCGTCGACATAGGCGAGCCCGTCGCGGATCAGCTTCTCCGCCCATTCGTACAGGCGGTCGAAATAGTCCGAGGCAAAGAACAGGTTCTTGCCCCAGTCGAAGCCGAGCCAATGCACGTCGGCCTGGATGGAATCGATATATTCCTGCTCTTCCTTGACCGGGTTGGTGTCGTCGAAGCGCAGATGGCAGCGGCCCGGAAACTCCTGGGCGATGCCGAAATTGAGCGCGATCGACTTGGCGTGGCCGATATGCAGGTAGCCGTTCGGCTCCGGCGGGAACCGGGTCACGATCTCCTGGTATTTGCCCTGATCGAGGTCGGCCTGGATGATGTCACGAATGAAATCGCGCCCAACCTCGTTCGCCACCGGTTCTGTCATTACGAAAATCCTGTAGGGAAATCAGCGGCCCTTCTGCCAAATTCGCTTGGCTGAGCCAAGAGCTTAGCGGTCCGCTGCCGGGCTTTAGTTATGCTCCGGTCCTGTTATATACCACCGCCTCCAATGCATAGGCCCTGCCAAGAATGACCGATTCCGTCGTCACCCGCTTTGCTCCCTCCCCGACCGGCTTCCTCCATATCGGGGGCGCCCGCACGGCGCTGTTCAACTGGCTCTATGCGAAAAAGCACGGCGGCAAGATGCTGCTCCGGATCGAGGACACCGACCGTGAGCGCTCCACCGAGGCTGCGATCGGCGCCATCCTCGACGGCCTCAAATGGCTGGAGCTCGGCTGGGATGGCGACGTCATCTACCAGTTCAGCCGCGCCGCGCGTCACCGCGAGGTCGCCGAGCAGCTGCTCGCCGACGGCAAGGCCTATCGCTGCTACGCGACCGCAGAGGAGCTCACCGCCATGCGCGAGAAGGCGCGCGCGGAGGGCCGCACCCGCCTCTATGACGGCATGTGGCGCGACCGTGACCCGGCAACCGCGCCTTCCGACGTCAAGCCCACCATCCGCCTGCGCGCACCGCAGACCGGCGAGACCGTGATCGAGGACCAGGTCCAGGGCCGCGTGGTCTGGCAGAACGAGAACCTCGACGACCTCGTCCTGCTGCGCGGCGATGGCAATCCGACCTACATGCTCGCTGTGGTGGTCGACGACCACGACATGGGCGTCACCCATGTCATCCGCGGCGACGACCACCTGATCAACGCCGCCCGCCAGAAGCAGATCTACGACGCCATGGGCTGGGCGCTACCGAGCATGTCCCACATTCCCCTGATCCACGGCCCGGACGGCTCGAAACTGTCGAAGCGCCACGGCGCGCTGGGCGTCGATGCCTACCGCGCCATGGGGTACCTCCCGGCCGCGCTCCGCAATTACCTCGTCCGGCTCGGCTGGAGCCATGGCGACCAGGAGATCTTTTCGACCGAGGAGATGATCGCCGCGTTCGACCTCGCCAGCGTCGGCCGCGCCGCCGCCCGCTTCGATTTCGCCAAGCTCGAAAACCTCAACGGCCACTACATCCGCCACGCCGACGATCAATCACTCGTGAAAATGTTTGAGGACGTGCTCGACCACGTCGTGCCCAGCCGCAACGAGCTTAAGGCCAAGTTAAACGACACGACGCGGGCGCAGCTTCTCAAGGCCATGCCGGCCCTGAAGGAGCGCGCCAAGACGCTGATCGAGCTGATCGACAGCGCCTATTTCATCTTCGCCGACCGGCCGCTGGAGCTCGATGCCAAGGCGGCAGCGCTGCTGACGCCCGAGAACCGCAAGCTGATCGGCCAGCTTCATTCCGCGCTGGAGAAAGTCGAGACATGGAGTGCGGCGAATGCAGAGGCCGCGCTGCGCGCTTTTGCCGAGGAAAATAGTCTCAAGCTCGGCGCCGTCGCCCAGCCGCTGCGGGCGGCGCTGACGGGACGGTCGACATCGCCTGGTATATTTGAGGTTTTGGACGTGCTGGGACGCCAGGAAAGCCTGGGCCGGCTTAAGGACCAGGCCAAGGACTAGCCCGTCCTATTCGTGAGAGTGCGGCTTTTGGGCCCGATTGATGCGGCCGCACATCTTGTCTGACGAGGCGCACAGGATTGCCTTCGGCTTTTCGCCGCCTGACGACC